>JBFHFI010000041.1:0-15373 GCA_041583675.1 Butyrivibrio sp.
GATCAGGGAGAAATTGATGAAATATTAGATGTTTTTCATGCTTTTTATAAGTATTGGGATGAAAAAAATAATATTATACGTGTAGAATGTATTTCATTTAAAGAACCAAATGAAAGCACATTAGCTGAAATTAAACAAAAAATACAAGGCAAGTTTCCTGGAAAAACTTTGATATGCACCAAAAAAATTGATAAAGATATTTTAGGCGGAATAGTTATTAAAGCTGGAAATACAGAATTTGATTGGAGCTATGAAGGGAAATTACAGCAACTTGAAAGAATATTAACTGGGAGGTGAATCCCTTGGGATCTATAAGTGCAATGGATATAATATCCATTATAAAAAGTGAAATAGAAAATTATAGTTGGGACGAGAATAGTAGAGATACGGGTTCTGTAATTTATGTTGGTGATGGAATTGCTACAATTTACGGAATTGACCATGCGATGTATGGTGAAATTGTTGTCTTTGAAAACGGTGTTAAAGGAATGGTCCAGGATATTCGCAAAAATGAAATTGGATGTATTCTTTTTGGACGAGATAATGAAATTAAAGAAGGAACAAAAGTTTGCAGGACAAATAAAAAAGCGGGAATACCTGTTGGAGAACAATTTGTTGGACGTATTGTAAATGCACTAGGAGAACCAATTGACGGTAAAGGCGAAATCAAAGCAGATGGATACAGACCTATTGAAGAAGATGCTCCTGGAATTGTAGATAGAAAATCAGTAAATACACCTATGGAAACAGGAATTTTAGCTATTGATTCTATGTTCCCTATTGGAAGGGGTCAGAGAGAATTAATTATTGGAGATCGTCAAACAGGTAAAACATCAATTGCTACGGATACTATTATTAATCAAAAAGGAAAAGATGTAGTGTGCGTATATGTAGCTGTTGGACAAAAAGCTTCAAATGTAGCAAAAATAGTTTCTTTATTAGAGAAACATGACGCAATGGAATATACAATTATAGTGGCATCTACAGCTAGTGACCCAGCATCTTTACAGTATATTTCACCTTATGCAGGAACTGCATTGGCAGAGTATTTTATGCATCAGGGAAAAGATGTGTTAATTGTATATGATGATTTAAGTAAACATGCAGTGGCATATAGAGCTATTTCATTATTGTTGGAGCGTCCACCAGGACGTGAAGCGTATCCAGGAGATGTGTTTTATTTGCATTCCAGGTTACTAGAACGTTCTAGTAGATTAAGTGATGAATTAGGAGGCGGATCGATTACCGCATTGCCAATTATAGAAACACAGTCTGGAGATGTATCTGCATACATACCTACAAATGTTATTTCTATTACAGATGGACAAATATTTTTGGAAAGTAATTTGTTTTTCTCTGGAATGAGACCGGCTGTTAATGTAGGGCTTTCTGTATCACGTGTTGGTGGAGCAGCTCAAACAAAGGCTATGAAAAAGGCATCAGGAAGCATACGTATTGACTTAGCACAGTTTAGAGAAATGGAAGTCTTTACTCAGTTTGCTTCAGACCTTGATGAAACAACAAAAAAACAACTTCAACATGGTAAGGCATTGATGGAGCTTTTAAAACAACCACTTGCAACACCATTGTCATTACATGAAAAAGTTATTACGCTTATAGTAGCTAATAAAGGTGGATTCGATACTGTTGAAACCGAAAAAGTAAAACAGTATCAGAAAGGAATTCTTGAATATTTTGATCTACATCATCAAGACATTTGTAATACAATTGAAGAAGAAAAGACATTAACAGATGAATTGGTTGAAAAGATTATGGCAGTTGCTGCGGAATATTCAAGTCTATAGATGGTGATACTATGGCAAGTACAAAAGAAATCAAAGATAGAATGAAAAGTATACAAGATACAATGAAAATCACTAATGCTATGTATATGATTTCTTCCTCTAAATTAAAAAAAGCAAAAAAATCTTTGGAAGATACAGAGCCATATTTTTTCACTCTTCAGTCAGTAATGAGTAGAATTCTTAGACATATTCCACATATGGATTCAGAGTATTTTCGAAATGAATTTAATGAAATTGAGAATCCTAAAATTGGATATATTGTTGTAACAGCAGATAAGGGACTTGCGGGTTCTTATAATCATAATGTATTAAAATTGGCAGAAGAGCATGTAAAGTGTTGTAAAGCATCAAAACTTTATGTTATGGGCGAAACGGGACGCCATCATTTCGAACGACAAGGTATTAAAATTGATGAGCAATTTCATTATACAGTTCAGAATCCGTCTTTAAATAGAGCTCGTAACATTAGTGAGGTAATATTACGAGATTATTTGAATCATGATATAGACGAAATTTATATTATATATACAAAAATGGTGAATTCTATACAAATGGAAACACAGGTAGAACAATTGTTACCACTTAAAAAGTCTGATTTTAATTTAAGTGTTCCTATGGACTTTATGGTAGAAGAATTAGCATTACGTCCATCTCCAGAAGCTGTAATGGATAGAGTAGCGCCGAACTTTGTAGTGGGATATATTTATGGAGCTTTGGTCGAGTCCTATTCAAGTGAACAGAACTCGAGACTGATGGCTATGCAGGCAGCTTCGGATAGTGCGAAAACAATGTTACATGATTTAAATATAATATATAATCGTGCAAGACAAGCAGCGATTACGCAAGAATTAACTGAGGTAATTAGTGGAGCAAAAGCACAGAAAAAAAAGAAAAAAAGATAGCCAGAAGGAGACTTTTTGATGAAAACAGGAAAAATCGTCCAGGTTATGGGACCTGTAGTAGATGTAGAATTTGAAGATCATGACCTTCCAAATATAAAAGATGCTTTAACTGTTCAGAATGGAGATGTAACATGTGTAATGGAAGTTGCACAACATACTGGAAATGATACAGTAAGATGTATTATGTTGGCGTCAAGTGAAGGGTTGCATAGAGATATGGAAGTTACAGCAACTGGAAGTGGAATTATGGTACCAGTTGGAGAACAGACTCTTGGAAGATTATTTAATGTTCTAGGAGAGACAATTGATGGTGGAGAAAAGTTAGAACAAAGCACAAAGTGGTGTATTCATAGAGAAGCACCTTCTTTTGAAGAGCAAAATCCGGCGGTAGAGGTCTTGGAAACTGGAATTAAAGTTATTGACCTTCTTGCACCATATGCAAAAGGTGGTAAAATAGGTCTTTTTGGTGGAGCGGGTGTTGGTAAAACTGTATTAATACAGGAATTAATCCGTAATATAGCAACAGAACATGGCGGATATTCTATATTTACAGGAGTTGGAGAGCGTTCTCGAGAAGGAAATGATTTATGGACTGAGATGAGAGAATCAGGCGTTCTTGAAAAAACGGCACTTGTATTTGGTCAGATGAATGAACCACCAGGAGCACGTATGAGAGTTGCAGAGACTGGGTTAACAATGGCAGAATATTTTAGAGATGAGAACAATCAGAATGTGTTGTTATTTATTGATAATATTTTCCGTTTTACACAGGCTGGATCTGAAGTGTCAGCGTTGCTTGGACGTATGCCATCGGCTGTTGGATATCAACCAACGCTTGCTACGGAAATGGGAGAATTACAAGAAAGAATAGCATCTACCAAGAGTGGATCAGTAACATCTGTGCAGGCAGTTTATGTACCTGCAGATGATCTGACAGATCCAGCACCGGCGACTACATTTGCTCATTTGGATGCGACAACTGTACTTTCAAGAAAAATAGTAGAGCAAGGAATTTATCCAGCAGTAGATCCTTTGGAATCATCATCAAGAATACTTGAAGGAGATATTGTTGGTGAAGAGCATTACATAATTGCTCGTAGAGTTCAGGAAACTTTGCAAAAATATAAAGAGCTTCAAGATATTATTGCTATTTTGGGAATGGAAGAACTTTCAGAAGATGATAAAATGGTAGTATATAGAGCTAGAAAAATACAGAAGTTCTTATCTCAACCATTTCATGTTGCTGAAAATTTTACAGGAATCAAAGGGGTGTATGTAACACTCGAAGATACGATTAGCGGATTTAAAGCAATATTAGAAGGCGAAATGGATGAATATCCAGAAAATGCATTTTTTAATGTCGGAACAATTGAAGATGTTAAGAAAAAAGCAGAGAAGATGATGCAGGCAAATGATTAAGAGGTGATTTTATGAATTCTTTTTATCTGAAAATAATATCGGCGAATAGAATATTTTATGCTGGAAAATGCACATCTATGATTGTGCCAGCACCGGATGGATTGCAAGAGATTCAAGCGCATCATGAAGCAATGGTAATTGCCGTAAATGAAGGTGTAATGAAGTTCAAAACTGAGGATTCACCTGAGTGGAGAACAGCAGTTGTCGGCATGGGATTTGTTCAAATCGCACATAATCGTGTAACTTTGTTAGTAGAGACTGTGGAACGCCCAGAAGAAATTGATATTGCAAGAGCTAGAGAAGCAAAAGAAAGAGCGGAAGAGCGTTTGCGCCAAAAAATGAGCATTCAGGAATATCATCATTCCAGTGCTGCATTAGCTAGGGCGATGACACGTTTGAAAGTTACAGGAAGATATAATAATTAATAATAAAGGAGAGCGCTTGAGCTCTCTTTTTTTATTTGTGAGATTATAAAATACAAGGTATAATATGTAAAAAATATTAACTTCACTTCAAGAGCATTGGGATGGAGGGATGTTATAAAGGAGGGGTTACAGAAATGAATAAAGAAAAATTAGCACAAGAGTTACTTGAATTTATAAATAATAGTCCTAGCTGCTTTCACGCAATTCATAATGTAAGTGAGATGCTAAATCAAAATGGATTTCAACAGTTACAGGAATCGGAGCAATGGAATATAGAAAAAGGTGGAAGGTATTATGTAACTAGAAATGATTCTTCGGTGATTGCATTTCAAATACCAAATCATAAAATTCATAATTTTCAAATAATAGCAAGTCATAGTGACTCACCTAGTTTTAAAATAAAAAATAAAGCAGAAATTAATATAGATCATCACTATGTTACATTGAATGTTGAAAAATATGGTGGTTCTATAATGTCGACATGGTTTGACAGGCCCTTGTCTATTGCGGGTAGATTAGCTATAGAAAATAAAGGACGAATAACAACGCAATTATTTCAAGAAGACAGAGATTTACTAATGATTCCAAGTCTTGCAATACATATGAACCGTAAGGTGAATGAAGGGTATGCTTACAATCCACAAAAAGATATGATTCCATTATTATGTGACGGCAATGATGATCAAAGTTTAAATAAATTATTGCAACAACAGATTCAAAATAAAGACGAAAAAATTCTAGGAATGGATTTATTTTTATATAATAGAATGCTAGGAACGAGTTGGGGTTTGAATCGAGAATATATTTCCGCACCTAGATTAGATGATTTGCAGTGTGTATTTAGTTCTATTAAAAGTCTTATTAATAAAAGAAATCAATATGGAATTACCATGAGTTGCATTTTTGATAATGAAGAAGTGGGGAGTGGAACCAAACAAGGAGCTGATTCGGATTTTTTATATTATACAGTTCAAAGAATTGGAATTGCCTTAGGGCTTTCAGAGGAAGAAAGAATCCTTACATTATCCAGGAGTTTTATGGTTTCTGCAGATAATGCACATGCACTTCATCCAAATTATACTGAAAAAACGGATCCGACAAATAAGGTGTATTTAAATCAAGGAATTGTAATTAAAACAAATGCAAATCAAAAATATACGACGGATGCAATATCGGAGGCTGTATTTAGACAAATATGTGAAAAAGCAAAAGTTCCAGTCCAAACATATGTAAATCGTTCAGATATTCTGGGAGGATCTACATTAGGGAATATTTCCAGTTCACAAATATCTATAGCAACAGTTGATATGGGTGTTCCACAGTTGGCAATGCATTCGGCTTATGAGACAGTGGGAATTCAAGATCAAGAATATCTAATTGGGGTTATGGATACTTTTTTTGCCACAGAAATTCAGAAAATGGAAAATGGGAGTATTCAATTACTTTAAAGAGCAAATCTGTATCTGAAATGTTATATATAATAATATTAGGAGACGAACCTAGAAACTTATTTTTATTATGTTAAAAAGCCTTTATATTCATATAATTAGTAGTTTTTACTTAATATTGTTATGTTATATTTGCTGTGATATACTTGCGCTTGTGGGTTTGAAACATACAAATCCAGATAGAAGTTATAAGAAAGAAGGTATAAAATGAGCATCTTTGATATTATGGGACCATTAATGGTAGGCCCATCAAGTTCCCATACAGCAGGAGCAGCCAAGATTGGATATATTTCTTCTCAATTGTTGGGAGAAGTGCCATCCAAAGTTAAAATTTATCTCCATGGTTCTTTTGCAGACACGGGAGCGGGACATGGAACGGATAAGGCTTTGCTGGCGGGGTTATTAGGAATGAGAGAAGATGATGAAAGAATACCCAATAGTATGGAATGGGCAGATAAAATAGGTATGGAATATGAATTTTCCAAGGTTCATTTGAAAAATGTGGGTCCGAATACAGTGAAGATGCATTTATATAGTAAAAAAGATAGAGAATTGGAAATTGTTGCGACATCCATTGGTGGTGGTAGAATTTCAATCGAACAAATTGATGGGATTGATACACATTTCAGTGGGGATTTTTCGACATTAATTGTACATAATATTGATCAACCAGGTCATGTTGCGGAAGTAACATCTGCATTAGCGCATAAATCTGTAAATATTGCATCTTTGCAACTATTTAGAAATAAAAAAGGTGGGTATGCAGTAATGATTGTAGAAACAGACCAAAACATTCCATCGAATACAGTTAAGTGGATTGAACATTTAGAAGGTGTGATTAAAGTTACTTATTTAAATGTAATAAAGGAGGTTGAGAATGTCTTTTAATAGTATTAAAACTTTGATGAAAGCGACAAATAAAGGAGAAAGTACAATTCCAAATATTATTATGGCAGAGGATATGAGTGAAAATGGACTTTCTATAGAAGATTCTCAAAATAAAATGATGAAATTATGGAAGGCTATGAAAGATTCTGTTGAAAATTATGATGGAACACTTGTTTCAAATAGTGGATTATCTGGAGGGGATGGAGTTTTATTTAATAAATATGTACAAGATGGAAAGTCAATCTGTGGAGATTTTATAAGCCAAGCAATGTATAAATCCATTTCGGTTTCTGAATCAAATGCTTGTATGAAGAGGATTGTTGCAGCGCCAACAGCGGGATCGTGTGGTGTTATACCGGGAGTATTTTGTGCTTATCAGGATTTATATCATGTAGAGGATGAAACGATGGTGGAGGCTTTGTATGTTTCTGCAGGCGTGGGAGAGGTAATAGCTAAAAGGGCCTCTATTTCTGGAGCTGAATGTGGTTGCCAAGCAGAAATAGGTTCGGCTAGCGCAATGGCTTCTTGTGCATTAACATATTTAAGAGGTGGAACAGAGGATATGATCATGCAGGCGGGAGCATTATCCTTAAAAAATATGCTTGGTCTTGTCTGCGACCCTGTAGGAGGATATGTTGAAGTTCCATGTGTAAAAAGAAACGCAATGGGAGCAGTCAATGCTATTACAAGTTCTGAACTTGCTTTATCTGGAATTAAAAGTATAATACCATTTGATGAGGTGATTGATGCAATGGCAGAAATTGGACAAAATATGCATGAAAATTACAAAGAAACTGGAAAAGGTGGATTGGCAATAACTCCAACAGGTATTATGTATTAGGCTATTTTAATAATGTTGGAATTATTTTCTTGAATTTTAGATTGATTTTACATGTAAATGATATTAAAAATAGAAAAATAGCTTTATGATAGAGTTAACAAGTTGTAAGTTTAGGAGAATAATATGACAGAAGACAAACTCTATATATTGAATCAAATTATTGAAAAAGATCTTATTTATCCTGTATTTCAACCAATTGTATCCTTAAAAGATGGTGATATTATAGGATATGAAGCTTTGAGTAGAATTAGTGGGGGTAGTAGTTATGAGATAGCTGGAATAGAAGAATTGTTTTCTTTGGCAGAGGAAGCGCAATCTGTTTGGAAATTAGATTATATATGTCGTAAACATGCAATTTCCAAAGCTTTTCAAAATGCAATGTTTGATCAGTTATTATTTATTAATGTGAGTCCTAAGATTATTGAAGATACCAGGTTCTCAGCTGGATTCACAAAGGAGTATTTAAAAAGGTTTCATGCTTCGCCGGATAAGATTGTATTTGAAATTACAGAAAAACAAGCGATAAAGAATAAACAAGATTTCAAGAGAATTGTAGATAATTATAAAAATCAGGAATATTCCATTGCTATTGATGATGCAGGGTCGGGACATTCAGGGTTGGAACGTATTTGTAATATTATGCCTAAATATATAAAAATAGATATAGAATTAATTAGAAATATACATAAGAGTAGAGTGAAAGCTTCTTTGGTGAAAGCATTGGTGGAGTTTGCCAATACAAGTAATATTAAATTAATTGCCGAAGGAATAGAGATTTATGAGGAACTGGAGAAATTAATAGAAATTGGAGTTCATTATGGACAAGGATATTTATTAGGAAGACCAATTCCAGAAATACAAGATATTTCAGAGGATATTAAAAAGATGATTTATGATTTGAATTTTCAAAATTATAAAGTTCAAAAATTTGGAATAGATAGATATTTTATAAAAAATATATGCAGGGAAGTATTGTTGGTATCCAGACATAAAAATGCAGGTGAACTTTTGGATAATATGATGAAAAATCCAGAAGTGAAAGGTGTTTGTGTTATAGAAGATGACTGTGTTGTGGGCATGCTTACGAGGGAAAGATTTTTACAATTGTTGGGTGGACGATATGGATTCTATATGTATCAAAATAAAGAGGTTGGCTTTATTATGAAAAAGGATTTTCTGAGTGTTGATTGGGAAATGTCAATAGGACGTGTATCTGAAATCGCAATGGAAAGAAAAGAAGCAGAATTATATGATTTTATTGTAGTTACTTCAAAAGATAAATACTATGGAGTGGTAACAATAAAAGATTTATTAAGAAAAGCTACTCAAATCAATATTATGGCAGCAAGAGATGCAAATCCATTAACGGGGCTACCAGGAAATAATGAAATAGAAAAAGAGCTTATACATTGTATTTCAGGAAAATCTAAATATTCCGTGATTTATTTAGATTTGGATAATTTTAAGGCTTATAATGATGTATATGGATTTGAAAATGGAGATAAGGTAATTAAATTACTAGCGAATATTACATCCGAAGTAATTGGAGCAGATGGGTTTGTGGGACATATTGGTGGAGATGATTTTGTAATTATAGTACATCATTGTAATGCTGAGGAATATATTGAAGTAATTCAAAGTAAATTTGAAAATCAAGTAAAAGTATTGTATACGCAAGAAGATCGTAATAGAGGATATATTGTAACTACGGATAGGCGAGGAGATATGGATTTTTTCCCATTGGTTACAGTTACAATTGTTATGGTTTCATCAGAAGAATGCGAATTTTGTTCTCAAAATGAGATATCAGAAGAGCTTGCATTTTTAAAAAAGAAAGAAAAAAAGATAAAGCATATGCAAGCAATGAAAAAACAAGAATTAATTATGCCGCAATATAAAGCTGATTGACAGAACTCTCATAATGATATAAAATTTATTTAATTCATATTAAGTTACTATGATTGTATGGATATATAGATAGAGGTGAATGTATGAAAGTTTCAACAAAAGGAAGATATGCTTTAAGATTAATGTTAGATATTGCGATTAATGAATCGGATAGTCCGGTTAGTGTAAGAGATATTGCCAAAAGACAGGATATTTCGGACAAGTATTTAGAACAAATAGTATCTGTGCTAAATAGTGCAGGATATGTTAGAAGTATTCGAGGGGCACAGGGTGGATATAGATTAAGAAAAGAGACCAAAGAATATACAGTAGGAATGATACTTCGATTAACAGAAGGCTCTTTGGCACCAGTGGTATGTGTAGAGGATGAAACAGCGTTCTGTGAAAAAATGGACAATTGTGCAACTGCGATTGTATGGAAAAAATTAAATGATGCAATTAATGATGTAGTTGATCATATTACTTTAGCGGATTTAGTAGAATGGCAAAATAATAATAATGGGAATTATTCTATATAGCGTTTTTGGTATGGAATAATAGATTGAAAATAGAGGTTGTATTTTTACGGCCTTTTTTTCTTGACACATTATTTTTTTATGATATAATCAATTCATAGTAAATATCTAGGAAATGAGGAGATTGCATGGAAAACATATATTTAGACAATGCAGCAACGACACAAGTGAGACAGGAAGTATTTGAAGCGATGAAACCGTATTTTACAGAGTATTACGGAAACCCTTCAAGTGTCTATTCATTTGCCTCTAAATCAGGAAAAGCAGTAGATCACGCAAGAAGTGATATTGCACAATTTATAGGAGCTAAGCCAGAAGAGATTTATTTTACCGGAGGTGGAAGCGAATCAGATAATTGGGCAATTAAGGAAACAGCAGAAGCTTATCAGCAAAAAGGAAAGCATATTATAACTACAAAAATAGAACATCATGCGGTTTTACATACATGTGAATGGTTGGAGAAAAAAGGTTTTAAAGTTACGTATTTAGATGTGGACGAATATGGAATTGTAAAACCAGAGGTATTAGAAGCTGCAATACAGCCAGATACTATTTTAATATCCGTTATGATGGCTAATAATGAGATAGGAACAATTGAACCTATCTCTGAATTGGGAAAAATAGCTCATAATCATGGAATTTTGTTTCATACAGATGCAGTACAGGCATTTGCGCATATTCCAATTAATGTGGATGAAATGAATATTGATATGTTGAGTGCAAGTGGACATAAAATAAATGGGCCAAAAGGAATTGGATTTTTGTATATAAGAAAAGGCATAAAAATTAGGTCTTTTATACATGGTGGGGCACAAGAGCGAAGTCGTAGAGCGGGAACTCACAATGTGACAGGTATTGTTGGAATGCATAAGGCGGTAGAACTTGCGCAAAAAGAAATGAAAGATTCCATGGAATATCAGATAGAATTAAGAGACTATTTTATTCAAAGGGTATTAACTGAAATTAAATATTCTAGATTAAATGGAGATCCTAAAAAAAGATTGCCTAATAATGTTAATTTTTGCTTTCGATTTATAGAAGGGGAAGGAATGCTGATTCTTTTGGATCAAGCAGGAATATATGCATCTAGTGGATCTGCATGTACATCTGGATCTTTGGATCCATCTCATGTATTGTTAGCAATAGGATTGCCTCATGAAATTGCACATGGATCATTAAGGGCTACAATATCATCAAGTACAACAAAGCAAGAAATAGATTATACAGTGGACAAATTAAGCGGAATTATAGAAAGACTTCGATCTATGTCGCCATTGTATGAGGATTATATAAAGAAGGGAGAACGTTAAATGTATACAGAAAAAGTTATGGATCACTTTAATAATCCAAGAAATATGGGTGAAATTGATCAGGCGAGTGGAGTTGGAACCGTAGGAAATGCGAAATGTGGAGATATTATGAGGATGTATTTGGATATTGATGAGAATCATATTATTCAAGATTGTAAATTTAAAACATTTGGATGCGGAGCGGCAGTTGCAACTAGTAGTATGGCTACAGAGCTTGTAATTGGTAAGAGTGTATATGAAGCGTTAAAAGTAACCAACAAAGCTGTTATGGATGCCTTAGATGGACTCCCAGCGGTAAAAGTGCATTGCTCATTGCTTGCAGAGGAAGCAATTCATGCTGCACTTTGGGATTATGCGGAAAAACATGATATAATGATAGAAGGACTGGAAAAACCAGTGAATGATATTGCTGAAAAAGAAGAAAATCCGGAGGATTTATATTAATGTCAAAACCAAAAGTTGTTGTTGGAATGTCAGGAGGAGTTGACTCTTCTGTAGCTGCATGTTTGTTAAAAGAACAAGGTTATGATGTGATTGGTGTAACAATGCAAATATGGCAAGATGAAGACTATTGTGATACTTCTGAAAATGGAGGCTGCTGTGGATTATCGGCAGTGGATGATGCTAGAAGAGTTGCAGATAAATTAGATATTCCATATTATGTTATGAATTTCAAAGAAGATTTCAAGGTAAATGTAATAGATTATTTTGTGGACGAATATAAAAAAGGGAATACGCCCAATCCATGTATTGCTTGTAATAGGTTTGTGAAATGGGAATCTTTACTTAATCGATCAATGGAAATTGGAGCAGAATATATTGCAACGGGTCACTATGCTGCGATTTTGCATTTGCCAAATGGCAGATATACTTTGAAAAAAGCAACTTCAACAACTAAGGATCAGACTTATGCACTTTATAATTTAACTCAATTTCAATTATCCAGAACGTTATTTCCAATCTCGGAGTATGAGAAAGACGAGATAAGGAAAATTGCAGCAGATCATAATTTATTGGTTGCTTCCAAAAAAGATAGCCAAGATATTTGTTTTGTAGAGAATAATGATTATGCAGGTTTTATTGAACAATATACAGGGGAAAAAAGTGTTGCTGGAAATTTTGTAGATGAGCAAGGTGTGATTCTAGGGGAGCATACAGGAATTGACCATTATACTTTGGGCCAAAGAAAAGGTTTGGGAATTGCATTTGGTGTTCCTATGTATGTAGTTGAAATAGATGCGATGCTGAATAGAGTTGTTTTAGGCCCATTGGAGTCTTTGATGAAAACAAAAGTACTAGTCAAAGAGGTGAACTATATGGCAGTAGATGGAAT
Source organism: Butyrivibrio sp. (assembly GCA_041583675.1). Taxonomy (GTDB): domain Bacteria; phylum Bacillota; class Clostridia; order Lachnospirales; family Lachnospiraceae; genus Eshraghiella. Next base: position 12,795 of record JBFHFI010000041.1, read on the forward strand.
ACAAGAAGCTACAAAAGCCAAGGGAAAGCTTCGATATTCCCAAAGAGAAGAAGACTGTACTTTATATCCTCAACAAGATGGTAGCATTATGGCAGAATTTGATAAACCAATGAGGGCGGCTACACCAGGACAAGCAGCCGTATTTTATATAAATGATTATGTATTATGCGGTGGTGTTATACAATAAAACATAAAATATATTAATGGAACTATCATGAGAATCTAGAAAAAATGGACTCTTATGATAGTTTTTTTAAATTTTATTTTAATTCATATTGACAAAGTATGGATTAGACTGTATTATACATTTAAAGATAATTCATACAAATACAGTATGAATACTAGGAAAGGAAAAGATAATATGAAAAAACTTATTTTTTTACTGATAATCCCAATGGACGAAGAGCGAATGTGTAGCTAATAATAGTCAATAGATAGAGAAACTTTGAAACCTAAATAAAAATAAGATTGGAGATTATTATTATGAGTAAAAAAACATACGCAGATAGAAAATTTAAATTTGAGACATTACAGTTACATGTAGGACAGGAGAACCCAGATCCAGCAACAGGGGCAAGAGCGGTTCCTATTTATCAAACAACATCATTTGTTTTTGATAATTCTCAACATGCGGCTGATAGATTTGCATTAAAGAATGCAGGGAATATTTATGGTAGATTAACAAATCCTACACAGGATGTGTTTGAACAAAGAATTGCTTCTTTAGAAGGAGGCGTTGCAGCCTTAGGAGTATCATCGGGAGCTGCGGCAGTAACTTATGCAATTGAAAATATTGCGAGAGCAGGAGATCATATTGTAGCTGCAAAGAATATATATGGTGGAACATATAATTTATTAAAACATACATTGGTTGATTTTGGAGTAGCTACAACATTTGTAAATCCTTTGAATACTGATGAATTTGAAAATGCAATACAAGAAAATACAAAAGCGGTGTATATTGAGACATTGGGAAATCCTAATTCTGAAGTAATTGATATAGAAGCAATTGCAAAAATTGCACATGCCCATCAGATTCCACTTTTAATTGATAACACATTTGGAACTCCTTATTTAATAAGGCCAATTGAATATGGAGCTGATATTGTAATACATTCAGCAACTAAATTTATTGGAGGACATGGAACTTCTATTGGTGGAATTATTGTTGATTCTGGTAAATTTGATTGGGAAGCATCAGGAAAATTCCCACAATTCACAGAGCCGAATGCTAGTTATCATGGAATTAGCTTTACAGCAGCAGCGGGACCGGCAGCTTATATTACTAGAATAAGAGCCATTCTTTTAAGAGATACAGGAGCGGCAATCTCTCCATTCCATTCATGGATTTTCTTGCAGGGACTTGAAACACTTTCATTAAGAGTTGAACGACATGTTCAAAATGCATTAAAAGTAGCAGAATACCTTAATAAACATGAATTAGTGGAAAAAGTAAATCATCCATCAATTACAACAGATGCTTCTCAAAAAGCATTGTATCAAAAATACTTTCCAAATGGAGCGGGCTCTATATTTAGTTTTGATATAAAAGGAGATAGTCTAAAAGCTCAAAAATTTATCGACAATTTAGAATTATTTTCATTATTAGCAAATGTTGCAGATGTAAAATCGTTGGTAATCCATCCAGCATCTACAACACATGCAGAATTAAGTGAAGAAGAAAAGTTAGAACAAGGGATTAAGCCTAATACCGTAAGACTTTCTGTAGGAATCGAAAATATAGATGATATCTTAGAAGATCTTGAAGAGGCTTTTAAATCAATAGAGTAATAGAAAGCTGGTGAAACCATGATTTATAGAGGAAGTGTGGATTTAATAGGAAATACACCTCTAATGGAACTTACTTATATAGAGAAAAAATACAATCTAACATCGAAGATTTTTGCAAAATTAGAGTTTTTAAATCCGTCAGGTAGCATAAAAGATAGAATTGCAAAAGAGATTATTGAAGATGCACAGGAACAGGGATTAATTCAGCCTGGAGCTACAATAATTGAACCGACATCGGGAAATACAGGAATTGGACTTGCAGCGATATGTGCGGCAAAAGGATATAAGCTGATTATTGTTCTTCCAGAAACTATGAGCATTGAAAGACGTAATATTATAAAAGCTTATGGAGCAGAACTTGTATTAACAGATGGAACCCAAGGAATGAAAGGCGCAATTCGAAAAGCGAATGAACTTCATAAAGAGATAGAGGGAAGTTATATTGCTGGACAGTTTGAGAATCCTGCCAATCCTAGTGCTCATAGAAAATATACAGGACCTGAAATATGGAATGATATGCAAGGAAAGGTGGATTACTTTGTTGCAGGAATTGGTACGGGTGGTACAATTACTGGAGTAGGGGAATATTTAAAAGATCAAAATAAGACAGTTAAAGTAATTGCTGTTGAACCCTTGTCATCGCCTATATTATCAAAGGGAAGATCGGGAATGCATAAGATCCAAGGAATAGGAGCAGGATTCGTACCTAAAGTATTGAATACGCAAATTTATGATGAAATTATTCCTGTTTCTGATGAGGATTCTTTTGAAATGAGTAAAATATTAAC
>JBFHFI010000042.1:0-15161 GCA_041583675.1 Butyrivibrio sp.
AATTTTAAAGGGCATTGAAATTGTCGTCGGAGGCAACATCATCATACCCATTGACATCAATGCTGAAGCAACGACCATATCTATAATTATAAAAGGAATATATATTAAAAATCCTATAATAAATGAAATTCTTAATTCACTTATTACAAAACTTGGTACAAGCACATAAGTAGGAATATCGTCATAAGTTTCTGCATCATTAACTTCTGCGATTTCCATAAATAACTTAAGATCTTTGGTATTTGTCTGTTCAAACATAAAATCTCTAAGAGGAACAATTCCTATATCATATGCTTGTTCCGCTGATATCTCACTGTTTGATAAGGGCACAATTGCATCATCATACACCGTTTTAAATGTAGGTGCCATTATAAAAAAGGTTAAAAACAATGCAAGTCCAATTAATATCTGATTCGGCGGTGCGGACTGTGTTCCTAGGGCTGACCTGGTAAAATGCAATACTATAATTATTCGCGTAAAAGATGTGAGCATAATAAGAATGGAAGGCGCCAATGCAATTACAGTTAAAACCAACATAATCTGTAATACGCTTGCAAGGTCACTTCCATCTCCAGCCGAAATTCCTATTGTAAGTGAATCAGAATCATCACTCGATGTGTCCACACTCGTTTCTAACAAATCTGTAGCATAAACATTATCTACAGCACTTGTAGATACCACAAAAATAGTTAAAAACAACACTATAAATTTTATTGTCTTAGAAAAGATTTTTCTTTTCTTCATTATCAATCTGCCTCATCTTTATGTGATATTACAAATCTATCAAATACTGAACCAAAAGACTCTTTTTCAGTATTATTAGATTCATTTAAAATTAATGTATCTTCTTTCACTTCTCCAATGCAAGTAATTGTATCCTTGCATACTGCTATTAAAAAACATTTGTCACCAGTCTTTATGATTTCTAAAACTTTATTGTTTGACAATCTAAGGCTTTCAATTACTTTAATATTACCATGACTAAGTCTTTTTTTCTGATAAGAGCCAATCCATCTACTGGTAAAATAAGTCAATGCTAGCACAAATATAAATATAATTAAAACTGTTATAAACTCAACGATACCATCATAAGACTCTAAACATAAAATCATATTAGCCTACTACTTTTCTAACTGCTTCTAAAACTCGATCAGCTTGAAATGGTTTTACAATAAAATCCTTTGCTCCTGATTGAATTGACTCAATTACCATTGCTTGCTGTCCCATTGCTGAACACATGATAACCGCTGCAGCTGAATCTGCCTCTTTTATTTTCTTAAGTGCCTGAATCCCGTCCATTTCCGGCATAGTAATATCCATAAGAACCAAATCAGGTTTTAATTCTGAATATTTCTCTATAGCTTTCGCTCCATTCTCTGCCTCACCTACTACTGTATATCCATTTTTTGAAAGTATATCCTTAATCATCATTCTCATGAACGCTGCGTCATCGCATATTAATATGTTCTTAGCCATCTCTACCTCTCCATTTCGTTTCCAATATCACTTCTGTGAATATTATACAATATTTTTTTCTTTTTTCATACTATTTTTTTAACTACTTAATAATTTCTGTAATCTTAATTCCAAAGCTTTCTTCAATTACTACAACTTCACCTTTTGCAATATATTTTCCATTAACCATAATATCAATAGGTTCTCCTGCAATTTTATCAAGCTCTACAATCGTACCCGGAGCAAACTCTAAAATTTCTTTGATAGATTTAGATGTTCTTCCTAATTCAACAGTTACTTCCAATGGCACATCCATAATAATATCTATATTCTCATGTCCTGGCTGTAATTGTCCACCTGTAAATGCTTGAAACATAGCCGGTTGAACATTTACATTATCCTGCTGTGGCATTCCATAAGGCATCTGCTGACCATATCCAGGTTGCATATAACCTCCCATAGGTGCTCCTCCATATTGCTGTCCCATTGGCTGGCCCATCGGTTGTCCCATTGGTTGTCCCATTGGTTGTCCCATTGGTTGGCCCATTGGTTGTCCCATTGATTGTCCCATTGATTGTGTTCCCTGTGGTGCCTCTGCCTTTTTCTCTTCTTTTTCTTCCGCTTTACCTAAAGTTCCATTAATAAAATTATCATACAAACTTTTTGCAAATTCAATTGGATACAACTGCATAATCTCACTATCAACCAAAGTACCAATTGTCATTTTAAAGGCAACTTTAACAAATTTAGATTTCAAAAAGTCTGGCAATGAACCATCTATTAAATTTTCATTTAAATCTATTAAATTTGCTATTGGTGGGCTAATATCTATTTTTTTATTTAACATTGAAGACATTGATGTAGCTGCTGAACCCATCATTTGGTTCATAGCTTCACCTATTGCACTTAAATGAAGTTCTCCAATGGATTCTTCACTTACAACACCTTCTCCACCCATCATTAGGTCTGTAATAATTTTAACATCATTTTCTCGTAAAACAAGAACATTATTGCCGTCTAACCCATGGGTATACTGTATTTGAAGAAAAACACATGGTTTATCGTAGGAATCTGATAAATCATCCCACATGGTATATGTAACTTTAGGAGTTGTAATATTTACTGTCTGGTTCAGCAATGTACTCAATGTTGTAGCTGCTGTTCCCATGCTTATATTAGAAATCTCTCCAATGGCATCTTTCTGCTCCTCACTAAGGCCATCAACTTCAGCAGCGGTATCATCGCTATTATCGGAATTAGCTCCTGCTAATAATGCATTAATTTCATCTTGTGATAACATTCCATCCATTTTCTATTCCTCTCCTCTCAAAATTTGTGTAAGTCTTACAGCATAATTATTATTTGAAGATCCTGGCAATGCTGTAAATTTTTTAATATTCCCCACAAATATATCTAATTCCGTATCTACTTTTTTGTCTATTTTAATTACATCACCAACTCCAAGAGAAATAAAATCATTTACTGATATTGTACTATTTCCAAGCACTGCTCTTAATGGAATTTGCGCTTTACCAATCAGTGATTCAATCGCATCTTCATAAGTATTTACATCTTTAATTTGCATGGTTGAAAACCAGTATTTTGTGTTTAATTTATCCATAACAGGTTCCAATACTGCATATGGTAAACAAATATTCATTAAACCTTCTGTATCACCCATTTTTATATTAATCGTAATAATAGCAATCATTTCACTAGGCGCTATTATTTGAGCAAATTGTGAGTTTGTTTCTATTCTTTCTAATCTAGGTCTTAAGTCAAGTACATTTTCCCAAGGTTCTCTTAATAAATTCACACATATATTAAACATTCGTTCTAATATTGTCAACTCTATTTCCGAAAAATCTCTTCCTTTTGCAAGAGGTTCTCCAACACCACCTAAAAGTCTATCCACCATTGAAAATCCAATATTAGATGCCAATTCCATAACAATATTTCCCTCAAGAGGTTCAAAACCAATCACTCCTAATAAAACAGGATTTGATAATGCATTTGAAAATTCTGAATAAGTAACTGCTTCTGAATTCATAATTTCAACTTGAATTGGTCTTCTTAAATAAGCAGGAAGATTTGTAGATAAAAGCCTACCATAATGTTCAAATATAATCTCCATAGTTCGAAGGTGTTCCTTAGAAAACTTAGCAGGTCTGGCGAAATCATAGTTTTTAACGACTTTTTCGTCTTCATCTTTCATATTATCAACATCAATTTCTCCAGTACTAAGGGCATTCAGCAGATTATCAATTTCATTCTGCGAAAGTACTTCTCCCATCCTATCTCACCTTCTTTCAAATATCATAATATCATATATTTTACTGAATTAAAAATTGATTAAATGAAACTGTAATAATAAAATCAGTATTAAATAATTTGTTTAATTCATCTTTAATTTCATTCTGCATCATATCTTTATCAATTGTTGAATAAGTATAGCTTCCTACAACATCAATAACAATACTATTGATCAAACTCATTGCTGAATCTATTGAATCTCTTAAATCACTATAATCAGCACTTGTTGTATCAATAGATAAAACTGCACTTAATTTAACATAATGCGCTGATGTGGAACCTTCATCAAGTTTCAAACTAACAGTAGTTTCTGTATCGGAATCAAATGTAACTGAAACATTCTCCAAATCACTAACTGGAATCACTCCATCTTCTCCATCTCCACTTGAATCTCCAACATCCAAATCAATAATGGTTGCAATCTTATCAACAAGGTTTGAAGTTTTATTAATTGTTGGTACAAAAGAAAAAACCAAAATAATTGTCAAAATCAGATTAACCAAAACCAATGCAAGTATAATAACATTAATCAGACCCTTTTTCACTATCTTCACACTTAACCGTTTCACGGTCCCTTTCTTGTATTCATAATATCTGTCCTATTAATTATTGCTGCTATAACTATTATATATCTTTATTTCCACTCGTCTATTCTGTGCTCTTCCATCTGCCGTATCATTTGACGCAATTGGAACATATTCACCTCTACCGGAATGTTTCAAATTTGTAGGATCCAAATTTTTAATATCTACCAAATACTCAAATACTGCAAGTGCACGATAATCAGAAAGAACATCATTGCTTGTAAAAATACCTTGGTTAATAGGTATATTATCCGTATGTCCTTCTATTTCAATAAGATTATCTTGATATAAAATCAAAATATCTCCCACTTTACTTAATATCTCTATCGATGTATCTGTCAAAGTCGCTGAAGCTGATTCAAACAAAAGCGCACCTTTCATATTCAAAGATACATAATGTTGTGTCACCTGTACTTCAACAGCATCGGATAAACCTGTTTTATCCAACTGTGCTTGAACATTATCTGCAATTTCTTCGGATTCTTCAAGTTGAATTTGCTCCAATGTATTCAATGCACTTTCAATGGCATCAGAGTCCCCTTCATTATTAAGTCCCATAGAATTATAATATTCACTCAACTCGTTTAGCTGACTTGCACCACTGGAAATCAACGCACCTTCCTCAATTCCAATTCCACCACCAGATAACACTCCAAAGCTTGTAGAAAAAGAAGCTATCACTTCTTGAAACTTTTCAGCATCTACTGTAGACATAGAAAAAAGCAATACAAAAAAACAAAGAAGAAGATTCATCAAGTCAGAAAACGTTGCCATCCAACCGTCTGTTTTCATTGGTGCTTCTTCAGACTTTTTAGCCATTTACCTGCTCACCTCCGGCTTCTGCTCCATCATCCATATACTTATTCTTGTCTGCCGGTGCTAAGAATGATTTTAATTTTTCTTCAATAACTCGAGGATTTTCTCCTGCTTGAATAGAAAGAAGTCCTTCTATCATTACTTCTTTTAAAGTTATTTCATCTGCATTGTTAGAATTCAATTTAGATGCAACCGGAATTGCTATCCAGTTAGCCAATAAAGAACCATACAAAGTTGTTATAAGTGCAACACTCATATTAGGTCCAATTGTGGAAGAATCTTCCAAATTACTTAACATATTAATCAATCCAATAAGGGTACCAATCATACCCCAAGCAGGTCCCATTGCTGCCAATGTCTCCCACATTTTAGAAACTTTTTTATGTCGTTGTTCAATACATGTTAATTCCGTTTCTAATATTGCTCTTACCAAGTCCGGTTCTGTACCATCTACAATCAGAAGAATACCTTTTTTCATAAAAGCATCTTCAATGCCTTCAGCTGCTTCTTCCAATGCCAAAAGACCTTCTTTTCTTGCTACATTAGATAACTCTATAATTTTCTTAATAATATCTGTTTGCTCATATTGTCGAAGCGTAATCGCCATTTTAATTCCTTTAACTCCAGTCAAGAAATCAGACATCTTATATGATATCAATGTTGCGCCAAATGCTCCGCCCAATGTAATCATCAACGATGACCCACTAATAAAATTTCCAAGAGCTCCAAATCCCTCTGGTCCAGATACTATTCCAAAAATCATAAGTACAAAACATAACACTAAACCAATCAGAGTTGCTAAATCCATTTTTTCCACCCATCTCTTCCATCTATATTTAAAAGCCTATTCTATTTTAAATAAACTGGCATAAACATCCCTTTTATATGATAATACTAAATTTTTAACTTCTTGTCTACTTTCTTTTACAATTAATTTCTTACCTGTACTAAGCACAATTACGGTGTCTGGATTCGCATCAACCAGCTCAATTAAATCTGAATTCAGAAGAAATTTTGTTCCATTTAAACGTGTTAATTCAATCATTTCACACCTCTTTTCAACTCATTGAATAATTAAAATCCTGCCCTTGTTTTCACACTGGCAGGATTAATCAATTTATCTTTTGAGACTTATCAATTCTTCAAGTAGCGTATCTGATACTGTTATAATTCTAGAATTCGCTTGATATCCTCTTTGTGTTGTTATCATTTCTGTAAATTCTGCTGCCAAATCTACATTTGACATTTCTAATACTCCAGTTGAAAAATATCCTCCATCTGCAGTAATATCATCACCAATTCCATCAAATTCTCCGGAATTCAAAGTTGCTGCAAATAAATTATCTCCAATTTTTTCAAGACCTGAAAGATTTGTAAAATTAGCCACAGCAATTTGTGCTATAACACGCTGATCACCATTATCATAAGTACCGACAATTTTACCATCTGTTCCAATACTTAGTCCTGACATATAGCCTACTGCACGTCCTGAATTTAAGCCATCCGCATCACCTCTTGCTGAAACAAGAGATGTATCTGTTCCCAAACATGTAACCTCTGAAAAATCAACTGTAATATCTGTACCTAGTGATGCAATACCAAGTCCTGATACTTCTAATGAAATAATTCCATCTGTAGGCGTTGATAATTCACCAGTCGCACTATCAAATATCAAAGAATTTGGAGTAGTAATCAAACCAGCTAATTCAGTAGCTGTAAGTCCTGCATCTGAACCTTCAACTGTAACTCCTGTTACTGACATCGCATATTCATATTCCGATGTCTGTGTAACCTCTATTGTTGCTTGATATTTATATCCAAGTGTGTCATAAAAAGAAGCGTTTACTGAAATTGCTCCTCCTGTAACTGTAAGGCTTTCATCTTCTTTATTAATATTTCCAGAAATTACGTTTGCTGTTGTTGCAACAGGATTTGCATACATATTATCTGCAGAATATAAAGAAATCGAAGTTACGTTATCTTTGGAAACAACTCCTTCATCATCTGCTTGCCAACCCATAACTGAATATCCCTGAGTAGTAACCAAGCTTCCTGCTGAATCCACTGTAAAGTTACCTGCTTTTGTAAAATAATTTTGTCCCGCATTGTTAACAATAAACATAGCATCTCCATTGATCATTAAATCAAAAGGATTATTTGTAGATTGTGAACCACCTGCTTCTGAAACTTTTGTTGTAATTGCAGAAACTGTTGAACCCAAACCAATTTGTTTTGCATTTGTTCCACCTGCTCCGGTTTCTGTATTTGCACCTGATGCGCTTTGTGTTGTTTGATATAACACATCACTAAATGTTACTGACTGTGATTTATATCCAACCGTATTTACATTGGCAATATTATTACCAATTACATCCATCTTAGTCTGATGTGCTTTTAAACCTGCCACACCAGAAAAAAGTGATCTCATCATAATTAAATGACCTCCTCATTGTAATTAAATATATTACATGAAATCCGTTTTGTCTTATCAAGCATTCAAAGACAAATAGTCCCCTAAAGGTCCAACTATACTAACACGGCTCCATCAATATTTGTATAAATATTATCTGCTTCTGGATTGTTTTCCATTGCTGTTACTACTGTATTGTTTTTTGTATTAATAATAAATGCATAATCATCCATTATAACTAATGATTCTTTGATTCCCTTCTCCGAACTTAACTGTGCACCTTTTTGAAGTCTTTGCATCTGGTCTTCTGAAAGATCAATATTCCTATTTGATAATCTCTGACTTGCATGCTTTGAAAATTTTAATTCATCTAATTGTGTAGAATCATTTACTTTTTGTTGTAAAATATCTTCAAAGGATGTTGTCGCTGAAGACGCTTCTTTTTTATTTGTTCCTTTTTGTAAATATTGCCCTGTTATTTGTTCAATAGAAGAAAATCCGGTATTTTTAATATCCATAATTATCTTCCTTTCAATAATTAAGTCTCTGTTGTTGCTGTCAAACTATTATAATAATCATCATCTACTACTGCATATAAATCATCATAAGAATATAAATAGTCATCTATTGATAAATATAATCCATCTGAATTTATCTCAAGACTTTGTACAATTCCAGATACATAATTAATTTCACCATCTGTATTCGTAGTTGCCGCTATAATAACACGCTGTCCAACTAAATCAGAAGCCGCCTGTGTATCAATTGTATCTCCTAGACTTTGAAGTTCTTCAATCTGTGAGAATGATGCCATTTGGGTTACCCATTCTGTATTTGACGAAGGTTCCAAAGGATCTTGATACTGCATTTCTGCTACAAGTATATTTAAAAATGCATCTTTATCCAAAGAATCATTTCCTGTTGCATCTGATGTATAATCTGCTGTGTAATTTGCTACAACCTGACCATCTACCATTTGTGCTGTTATTGCCATATTTTCACCTCTTTACGCTGTTAAATTCACACTATTACCATCTGAAAGTGTGTGTTCTTTTATTTCTTCTACAAAACCATCATTTTCTGATATTTCATCCATCCCTCTGAATTTTTTAGCCTTTCCAGATTGATTTTGATTCTTATTATTTTGATTGTTTTGATCTGCTTCTGATCCCAATCCCTGATTTGCAATTGAAACTTCTACGCTTTGCACTTTAATTCCTTGGTTATTTAAATTATCTTTTAACTGGAGCATTTGACTTTCCACAGCATTTTTTACCGTTTCATTTTGCGTAATAATAGACGCTGTAATAACTCCATCTTTTGAAGAAACTGTTAAATTAATCTTCCCAAGATTTTCTGGTGTTAATTGAATTTCCATTGTAGATAATTGTCCGCTTACATTCACTTTAACCGCATCAATAATTTGATTTATAATATCCAAACTATTTGTATTCATCGTGGATTCAAAAGTCGTTGCATTTGCTGTTGACACATCTACCGCTTTTACTAAATTTTGCAAGAAATTCTCTGCCATGCTTTCATTTGAATTATTTCCCGAATCTCCATTTTGTGTAAATCCCTGCTGTTCAAAAGAAGATTGATCTAACTCTTCTGTTTTCGTAAATACAGCATTCTCTTCTACAACTTCATTACCAACCATCTTAATTTCAATTGTTTTTCCGGATTCAGCATTGGTTGTTACAGTAACCACTGTTTCAGCTTCTGTTTGCATAGTTTCTGCATCTCCATCCGCTGTCTGTGATAAATTTTCCAATGTTAAAGACAATTCACTTTCCAATTCTGTCCTTTGATCCAATGATATTTGGTCCAATTGTGTTATAAAATCTTCTGATGTCATTCCAAATTCTGATGCCAATTGGTTAATTGTATCTGTTACGGTTGTTAATAATTCCTGTAATTGTGTCGATAGTTCCAAATCAGTAACCAAATTAATTGTATCTGTTTGATTGACATTGGCCATAAATTGAACTAAATTTTCTGGGTGAATTAAATCCAAAATCGTCATTCCTGAGGCTATCAAATTCTCATCTAATTCTTCATCTGAAATCCCCAATGTTTCCTTAATAGAATCTCTTATCTCTTCAGATACCTGATCCATAACATTTTCATTTACAATATCCGTTGTTTCCGACATTGAAATTTCTTTTGGCTTAGATTCAAATCCATTGGTTGTTATTTGTGATACATCACTGGATTTCGAATTTACAAATGACTGATCTGAATTTGAAGTTGTTTTTCCCAAATTCATAAAACTCTGAAAATTATTTGTTTCTATATTTCCTACAACAGACATATTTTCCTGAACTCTTGCACTTAATGCAGATAAATCAGAATTCTTTGTTGAGGAAACGTTCACTGTTGTCATCCTTTTCCCTCCTTTCTCCCATATTAAATTATTATTTCTATCTATGAATAATCAGCATTGCTGTCTATTCTGTTGTTGGATACATAAGTAATGTTACTTTTGCAGCTAATGTACTATCCATTGCCGCCAAAATATCCCCTGCTTGTTCAGATTTCATACCGGTTAATATATTCGCGACTTTATCCAAATCTCCAGTCATTTCACTCAAGATTGTAGCTGCATTTGCTGCTTTCATCGATGAATAATAATCCGATAAGTCTTGAACCACTTGATCCATTGCCAACTGCTCTGTGACTTGTCTATATATTTCATCTGCATTTTCAGGGTACATTTCTTCATACCACGCCTTATATTCTGTTATATCGGGCGCATTATCTGTGTAGACAACCTCTTCATCAAATTGTTTTCTTAATTCTTCATAGTAAGTTTGATTCTCTTCATAGGTTTGAAGTCTTTCTACTTCTGCAGTTAATGTCGATATTGTGGCTGCACTAGTATCTGAATTTTCTTTGTAGATTGTAACTTCATCTTCCAATTCATTAATCCTTGCAATTGCTTCTTCTAAAGTAGAATATACATTTCCGCTTTCCGAACTAATTTCTGAATCAGTAGCATCCGGAAGTATCATGTTTATAACTGGCACATCTTTTAAAATTGGTCTTAATACTGAACTTCCAAATCCACCAACATCCAGTTTAATAAGTACGGCAAAAATTGCAATCCAAATCAATACAATAAAAACGGCAATTAATGACGTAACTAATTTTCCCTTTTTTTTACCTTTATCTGACTCTAATTCGTTATCATCCATCATATCTTCATCTATTTCTCTCGCCATTTTGCCAACCCCTTTACTGTTTATTCATCGTCTTCTTTTTTCATTCCAAAACGATAAGTCACTAATTCATCTATTTCTTTTTTCTCTTGTTGGTTAAGTTCTAATATATATGAATCCATTGCTTTTTCTCTTAACTTCTCGTGAGTTTTTCGATCTTTCATAACCTCTTTCAATCTAGCTGAAGCAATCTCCAGATTTTTTTCTGCAACTTTTACTTCCACCACTTGTGTTTTAATCTTTTCTTTATGCATATCAATTGCTCTTTTACTTTCTGATAAATCTCGAACATTTAATTTGCCAGTAGAAATACGTCTATAATGATCTTCTAAACTCTTTTTATGAATAAACATTTTTTCCAAAATATATTCTTGGTCATTTAGCTTTCTTCTCGCCAATGCATAGGACATTTTCGCTTGAGATTCCATTTTATATTTTATTTCCAATATATTTTGCATTTTATAAACAAATTTAGCCATATTTCACCTATTCTATAACTTCTGCAAATATTGACTCCAATTCCTGCAACTCTGTTTCAAAATTTGTCTTTAATTCAATATCTTGAATTAAAAATTGATTCACTTTATCCATTTTACTAATTGCAAAATCAATATCTTTGTTTGAGCCATTTTTATATGCACCAATATTAATCAAATCCTCAGCTTCACTATATGTAGCCATTACATTTTTCAATCGACCAGCTAACTCTTTTTGTCTTTTATCTGTAATTTGAGTCATACATCTTGAAATACTCTGTAAAACATCAATTGCAGGATAATGATTTTTATGAGCAAGTTTTCTGGATAACATAATATGTCCATCCAATATACTTCTTGCTGTATCTGTTATTGGTTCATTAAAATCATCACCATCTACAAGTACCGTATACAATCCTGTAATAGACCCTTTTGTTGAATTTCCTGCTCGTTCCAATAATTTAGGCATTTCGCTATACATGCTTGGCGGATATCCTCTTGTAACCGGCGGTTCACCTGAAGCCAATCCAATCTCTCTTTGTGCCATAGAAAAACGAGTAAGCGAATCCATCATAAGCAAAACATCTTTTCCTTGGTCTCTAAAGTATTCAGCAATTGCTGTCGCCGTTTTCGCTGCTTTATTACGTATTAATGCTGGTTTATCAGAAGTTGCCATAACAACAATACTACGACTCATCCCCTCTTCACCAAGGTCTCGTTCTATAAATTCCTTAACTTCTCTTCCTCTTTCACCGATTAATGCAATCACATTAATATCTGCCTGGGTATTTCTTGCAAACATACCCATTAATGTACTTTTTCCAACTCCACTACCTGCAAAAATCCCAACTCTCTGGCCTTTACCTATGGTCAATAATGTATCCACAGCTTTTACGCCCAATGGAAGAACGTTATCTATAATCTTTCTATCCATTGGATCCGGCGGAACCGCATCTACTGGATACCTAACTGCTTTTTGTAAAACTGTTCCATCTGTTGGATTTCCTAACCCATCCACTGTTTTTCCTATTAGTTCATCACTAATATTTATAGTCAACCTTTGATTTGTATTTTCTACAACACAACCAGGTCCAATTCCATCCACTTGTTCAAAAGGCATTAGTATAATTCTTTTATCCTTAAATCCAACTACTTCGGCATTAACAAATCGTTTTAAATCATCTTTTAACATAATATGACAAATATCATTTAATCTTGCATCTGGACCGATTGATTCAATGGTTAATCCAATTACTTTTGAAACACTTCCCATTTTTTTATAAAAAGTTTTATTCAATAAATTCAAGTATTTTGTAGTATCCAATCATCCACTTCCTCTATTCGTTTTGATTCATACAACTTAGTAATCTAATTTCATTTGCTAAATTATCCAATTGTATATCTAGACTACAATCAAATACACCTGCATCTGTTTCAATAATGCATTCATTTCTACGTAAATTCGTATCTTTACAAATATCTATATGTATTTCATCGGATGTTTCTCTGTAGATTTTATCCTTACTATTAAGCAAGAATTTATAGTCTTCCTCACTCACCTTAATTAAGAATTCTTTACTGAGTTCTGTATTACGCATAACACCATCTACAAGATATAATATCATCTCTTTTTTATTATTGGCTTCTGTTCTAGTAAATCTCATAAAGACCTCTAATAAAGTATCTACCAATTCAGATTCAATAGATTTCCTTAATGCAATATACTCTTGCTCAAGTTGTTGTCTTCGAGATTGCAACTCTTCTTCCATTGCTTTTTTTTGATTTGAAATTTCATTCTCCAAATCTAATCTACCTTGATTAAATCCAATATCATAACCATCTTTTTTTGCTTGCTCTATCATTAATTCTGATTGTTCTTTTGCTTCTCGAATAATCTCTTCTGCTTGCTGCTTTGCTTCTTCTAACAATTCTGATACATCGGGTGTTTCTTCATCTATTTCCGAATCCGCATCTTCATCTCTAATCAATTGTTCCACAACAACAGCATCAAGCCCACATACAAAACCATCCTTATCCGGTTCTTTAGAATCATAAATTGGTGATTTCGTCATCTGTTGTTGAAGAATATCACTAATTATTTGATTAGAATCAATCACCATTTTATCTGTACTTTTTATTACAACACTATTGTGTTTTAATAGATTAGACAATGATTTCGTCACCTCCGCCTCTGGAAATAACAATCTCACCTGCATCTTCAAGTTTTCTTACAACGTTAACAATTTTCTGTTGTGATTCTTCTACATCTTTCAAACGAACTGGACCCATGAAATCCATATCTTCCTTAATCATAGATGCCAGACGTTTTGAAAGATTATTAAAGATAACATTCTGTACTTCTTCCCCTGCATTTTTAAGGGCAACTGCAAGTTCATTATTATCAACATCTCTAAGTACACGCTGAATTGCTCTATCATCAAGTGAAAGAATATCTTCAAATACAAACATTTTTCTTCTAATTTCATCTGCGAGTTCTGGATCTTCAATTTCAAGAGTTTCAAGAATATGTCTTTCCGTTCCTCTATCTACTGCATTTAAAATTTCAACAATTGCATCTACACCACCTATAATTGTGTAATCTTGATTTACCAAAGAAGCAAGTTTTCTCTCAAGAACACCTTCTACTTCCTTTATAACATCCGGTGATGTTCTATCCATAGTTGCAATTCTCTTTGCTACATCTGATTGTTTTTCAGGTGGTAAAGATGAAATAACTTGAGATGACTGAGCTGCTGATAAATAAGATAAAATAAGCGCAATTGTTTGGGGATGTTCCTCCTGTATAAAGTTGAAAAGCTGACCAGGATCTGTTTTACGAATAAACTCAAATGGCCTAACTTGCAAACTTGCTGTAAGTTTACCAATTACATCCCTAGCCTTATCTTCACCCAATGCTTTTTCCAATAATTCTTTTGCATAAGAAATACCGCCCTCTGCAATATATTGTTGTGCAACGCACACTTCGTAAAATTCATCCAAAATTTCTTCTTTTGTCTGCGGTGAAACACTGCTAGTATTGGCAATTTCCAATGTAAGTTGTTCTATTTCATCTTCTTTTAAATGTTTAAATATTTTAGAGGATTTTTCTGGACCTAATGCAATTAATAAAACTGCACTTTTTTGAATTCCATCTAATCCGTTTTTTGCTTTCGCCATTCCCATGTTCCTCCTTAACAATTAATATATCTATTACCAAGCTTCATCCAACCAATTTCGAAGTAACAAAGCAACCGCTTCTGGATTTTCATCAACGAATTTCTCTATTGCTTTTCTTGATTCTGATTTATCTTGTAAATCTATATCGTCTAGTGGAGATCTTTGTTCTCTTGTTGATGCCAACATATCTTCCACACTTAATTCAGGCTCTGTCTCACCCACTGATACAGGTCTTGTACTTCTAATAATAATAAATATCAATACCGCTGCAATTAATACTGCAAGCACAATTTGAAGAATAAACCATGGTGACACAGATGTTGTCTCCGCATCAAAAAATGTATATTTGGAGTATCCCACAATTGTAATATTGTCTTCTGATATTCCAGTTCCTTTTGATACCATATCATAAAAAGTATCATCCACTTCTGTAACTACAGGTGTAGTATTGGCTGCTTTAAAAGCTTCCCATGTGGTTTCTGTTAAAAGACCCTGAGAATTTGCATCCTCTTCTGTTAATATTGTATTCATCATAGCCACAATAGCAATACTGGATTCATCATACACAATGTCCCCCGTCGCCGGTTTTGTAGTTGTTATTGTTTCATTTTGTAACCATTCATAATCTTCTAAACTATAAGTGGAAGTAGTACCATCACTATCTGTCACTTCATAACTCGTAGTAGAGTCATTAGATTCTGTTCCTGCC
>JBFHFI010000043.1:0-14858 GCA_041583675.1 Butyrivibrio sp.
CATCGCTCATCTTCTGAATATCATAAGCTAATCTTTTTTTACCTGCTTCATCAATTCCAGAAACTGTTCCACCAAAACGAACGATAAGTTCTTTGATTTTTTCGATGACAGCTACTCTCACTTCTTCTTCAACCACTGCGTTAACAATGACTGTTAATTCGTATTTATTCATACTGTATTGCACCTCCTTCTGGTCTTTGGCCCTTTTATCTCTAACAAAAGAGCAAGGAATATATTCTATATATCACGAAGAATAATGATATCACAAAACAAACTGATTTGCAAGTTTTTTCTCAAACTTATGCTAAGACTTTCTAATCCCTTTTGTATTTTTCTCAACCAGCTTCCTTGAAACCATAACTTGATGTTCACAGCCTAAGCATTTTAATCGAAAATCTGCTCCTACACGCAAAATCTTCCACTCATAACTTCCACATGGATGGGGTTTTTTCATTTTAATAATATCTCCTACATTATATTCCATAATCGAACTCCTTACCTAAATTCTATATTTTAATAAACACAAAAAATATGAAAGAAAAAGACCTGAGAATTTCTCAGATCTTCATTGTCTTAAAGGCGAGTGACGGATTTGAACCGACGATCAGGGTGTTGCAGACCCACGCCTTACCACTTGGCTAACTCGCCATCTCTTTTAACAGCTTTTACATTATAGCAAGGATACAGATGGTCGTCAAGTGATTTTATATAATTTTTTTAATATATAAAATTCAAATATAATTGTATCAATAAATTTTTATCATATATAAATGTTAAAATTTTACTATTTTGAATTTCATCTAAAATCGCAATAGAAAAAGCAAAATTACTAAACATCGTTACTCCGATGAAAAAAATCCAAACTACCAACAATCCTATAATGATGCCAACCGCACCACCCGCTAGACCATTTACTTGTTTAAGTACCGGCAGTTTACTAATTAATTTCAACTGTATTCCTATAATACCCACAACCAACATTAAAACTATTAACACACCAATATACACAAATGCCGAAAATATCATATTACTAACCGACTCTATTACATAATCATTATACTTTGATATTGTTCCATCTACATAGGTATCTACATTATCTTCAACACTGTTTTGCATAACCATAGGAATGGACACATCATCCAAATCAATTTCTACATTATCTCCTTTTAAAACATCATTTTTTTCAAAAAATTCCTGTGTACTTTCTTGGATTTTGTCACTCAATGTTGTATTTTCTTGTAAATAAGTTGATACTTGTGGTGCAAAAATAGAAGTAGCAACAATCACCAAAATCATAGATACAAGTGAGAACAACATTTTAATAAGTCCTTTTTTTAATCCTACTAATCCATTTATAATTATAATTGCCAAAACAATAATTAAGACCCAATTCATAAATTCCCCTTTCTATTTCAGTTTGATTTTTTCTATATTATCCATATTAACATAAATATATTCCCTGTCTCCTTCTATTGGAATCAAATTCACTATTCCCTTTTCAAAAGTATATTCAAACTTCTTTTTTCCACTTAATGTTAATAACAATGCTTTTGTATCATCATACATCAAAACACAATTTTCTGTAAATTTAAAAGTTTGATACTCATTATCCACTTCCTGTTCCAATAATTTTTCTCCATTTAAATCAAAAACTGACAGCTTTGTTAATTCAGAATCATCTTTATCATTATACACGATTCCCACATATTTCTCCGAATAAAATACTTTTTTAATCTTATCGTCAATTTCAATTTTATTTACTAGTGAAGGATATTCTTTTATTTTGAAAAAACTAATACTATTATCTGCAAAGGCAACAACTTCCGTATTTGTTAAAAATTCAACGTCTGCAACAATACTTTCACTGTAATCGTCAAAACCTCCGACAATTCTTTCATTTTCATTTTGACCCACTTCGTCAAAATTGTAAAAAACAACACTGGTTACCACCTGTGAATTTTCAATTGCAGTAAGTGCCACAATCAATTTCTGACCATCTTCTGATAAAGATACGCTTACAGGTGTTCCCTCTCCAGCAATTGTTGTTTTAATGGAATATAAATTCATTCCATCCAAATCATACATATTAATATAATCTGCTTTGTCGTCTTCTACAATTGCTACAACTAGTCCTTGTAACGAAATACAAAAATATGAAATTGGTAGCGCTGTATTAATTGTTGTTAAATACTTTTCTGTATTAAAAATATATATTTCATTACTTTCCGCATCAGCTACTGCAAGATAATTTTCATTCATATCAATTTTTATGTTAGAAATCTCATATGATTTATTCCATATTTGATTTCCTGAATATGTATAAGCAGACGCGCCATCTTTACTACATTTTACATACCCTTCCCCAAATTTCATATATTGAGCTTCTATTGAATCATTTTTTTCAACAGTATTTTCTACTCCATATTTTGTATATGTCGAACTATAATGTATTAACGTAATTGTAAAAATCGATATAATTATTAATAAAAAAACAACACTTACAATAATAAGTTTTCTTTTCTTATATTGTTCGATTCTTTTTTCATAATCCTCTTGTGTCATTTTTTTTATTTGATTATTTCGTTGTTTTTTTTCCGCCAATTTTGCACCCCTTTTGTTAATCAGGAATCTTCAAGACATCCCCTTCTGCAAGGTCTGTAGACTCAAGACCATTAAAATCCATAATTTTTTGTACAAATGTCATTTTCTGTTCTCCATAAAAGTCTTCACAAATAGTTAACAAACTATCTCCAGCTTTTACTGTATAGGTTTGATATGACGTTTCTTCTGTCACTTCTTCTGTTGTTTCTTCTGTCGATGTATCCTCTTCTGTCGATGTATCCTCTTCTGTCGCTTCTTCTGTCGATGTACCCTCTTCTGTCGCTTCTTCTGTCGATACATCCTCTTCTGTTTCTAATTGATTTTCAGTGCTCGTATCTTCCTCCGAAAACGTTGTAGTAATATCTTCTAATACAACATCAGTAGTATTTTTACCATATTCATTTATTAAATTCATTCCAATAATAAGTATAACCATTAATAAAAAAACACTTAGTCCGTAAATCAATGTTAAATGTTTTTTTACTTTTTGAGGTTCCGCTTCTTTCATTCGTGTTTCAAAGTCTCGTTCATGAGTTTTTATCCTTTTAGGATTTCTTAAATCAGCAGTATATGACCGCATCAACTCATTATTTTCAAAATATATTGTATATCCTGATTTTTTTTCCAACATTCCCTGATTTTTTTTATAAAAAATTTTATTTTCGCTCTCAGGATTATAATGTAAAAACACATTATAATCTTCCGCAAAAAATTCATTATCAGCTTGTTCTAATACTGACATATTTTCTTCCGTAATAAGAGATGAACATAAATACCAACCCACGATTTCCAAACCTGGAAAATACAATTTTCTCGTATTATGAACCACTGGCCATGTTTCTTCCGTAAATGCAATTCTCTCTTTATATACTGCTGCATTATTAACTTCGACGACACCCTTGATAAATACACAAGTCTTTTCATTAATTACTTTCTTTTCGCCTAAAAGTATTCCAACCTGCCCTTCATCAAATTCATCCACAACTGTATCTTTTATAAATGCATAAGCGTAATCCTCTATATATACTTTCGGATTATCATCTTGTATTCCTATTTCTCTAATATTTTTTGGTAACTTTTGTTTCCCTTCTTGTTCATTATCATTATAAATAACTTCTATGATAACACACCTCCATTCAAATTTTCACATTTTCCTTATATCCTGAATTTATAATACCACATAAATAAATTTTATCATTATAACAAATAAAAATCATCTCTTTTTTGTTAATTTAAAATATATAGAAACATATGTCTTTTCGTAGTATATCACTCCCAACATACTGTGTAAATTTCTATTTTACAAATCACATTTACTTTATTTTGAACTAAAAAAATGCTATTCCGCGTTCAACCTAGAAAAATTTCCTTTTCCACTGTCCCGGTAATAGCATTTTTCAATATTTTAATTTTATCTCTATACTTCAGATTTAAAGATATCAATTGCTTCTGAAACGACTTTTGCTTTTCCTGTTTCCATTATTTTTAATAATTCATCAATCTTACTTACTTCAGAAAACTCTTTTCCAATATACGCTATATAATCTGTAGATATTTTAAGTCCAATTTGTTGTTCTTTTTCGGCTAGTGCTTCCCTTTGAACCTTTATTTGCGCAGATTTGTTTTCTGTTTTATTTATTTGTGGACTTTCTTTTTTTTCGATTTCCATAATTATTTCATTTTGAGTTTTATCATTAAAGTTTTTAATTGCTTCTTCTTTATCTGCCCTAATTTTCACTATTTTATCTTTTAATTTTGTAATATTCAAATCATAATCATCTAACTCATAAGCAGCATCACTTTTATCTTTTTTTATAGATTTTGAAATATTACGTATTTGTTTTTTATTTCCTGCTATTTGATCCTTCATTTGACGGACAGCCCTTAGGGTTGGTTCATGTTTCTTTTTTGTATGGTCTCCTATAAATTTATATATTAAATATATAAGGATAACCAATGTAAAATATGTCACTGCAAACGCCGGAATCTCCGGATATTCATTTAGTGGAAGAAATGCATACACAGTTACAGGAAAAACTAATAGCATTAAAATAACTATCAATGCAAACATAGTAGCTTCAACTATTCCATTTGTAAAATACAGAATATAATAAAGGTCTCTTTTACAAATAGAAGGAAGATGTTCACTTTTTAAAGAAGCCTTAATATTTCTCTTAAGTTCTTTGTTTTGATCTACAAGCTCAAGCGTTTCCTCCTCAATCCTTAACTTAACACCTTTTTCTTTTGCTTTTCCTCTTTTTGTGACCATTTTTTTTAATCTATTTTCTTCTTTTAAAATCTCCTGATCATATTTATCCGTAACCTCTGCAAGCCTTTTCTTAACTGTGGATTCTTTTAATTCTTTTAATTCTTTTTTTTGTTGAGCCAATTCCTTCTCAACCTTTTTTTCATCCAATAGTGCAGTTTGATATGATTCTTCTGCTCCCGTATATTCTAAAACAAGCTCTCTATAATTTCTAAGTCTATATATATCTCCCGATAAAATATTACCACTCTCTTCCAATTTCATCCTCCTATCGATATTATATAACTATCTACTTTATAAATAAGTTAAATTAATTATAATCCATTTAATACCTATTCACAAGAATTTTTCTAAAGGTTTAATCTCAAATCTCCATCTTTAATTATTTTCGCCTTACGCATTGATTGCGCCACAGCCAGCGTAATAATTGCAGGTAATACAATATGCATTAATATAATTTCCAATGTCACAATGGTTGGGTCCATACCCTCTCCAACCATTGTTGCATATGTTTGAAATTGCCCTACTAATCCTGATGTACCCATCCCCGCTCCTATTTTATTACTTTCCATACGTAATAAAATCGTTGAGATTGGAGCAATAATTGCACTTGCAATTATCGGTGGCAACCAAATAATTGGTTTTTTAATTATATTGGGCATTTGAATCATTGACGTCCCTAACCCCTGAGATATCAACCCTCCAATTTTATTTTCTTTGTAACTCATTACCGCAAACCCTACCATTTGGCAACAACAACCAATTGTCGCTGCACCTGCGGCAATTCCATTTAAGGATAGCATAACCCCTATTGCCGCCGAACTAATTGGAAGCGTAAGCATAATCCCCATTGTTACAGACATAAATATTCCACCTACAAATGGATGCTTTTCAACATTTACATTAATTAAATTTCCAAGAAATACTGTAAAATCTGCAATATATGGTCCTACTAAAAAGCTAATAAATGCACCTGATAAAATTGTTGCTAAAGGAATAACTATAATATCAACCGGAGTTTTTCCCGTAAGTATTATTCCTATTTCTATAGCCACATATGCAGCTACAAATGCGCTTAAGGGATTTCCCGGAATTCCTAATGTTAAGACCGAAACACTAGAACCAACTGCTATTGCTGTGGGAAATGCTCCTATCATTCCTGCTACCGCTGCACTAACTGCAACCAAAGGTGATGCCTTGAATTTTGATGCAACCCCTACTCCTATTCCTGCTCCCATCAGAGTTTTCGCAATATTAGCTACATAAGTTAAATGCAAGCCTATTGACCCTGATATAAAACCAGCAATTTGTCCTATAATTGTTCCTATAATTAATGTTGCAAAAAGTCCTAATGCCATCCCGCTTAAGCCATCTATAAACACACGGTTTAAATATTTTTTGATGATTTTCATTCCTAATCCTCCGAAATCCTATTCCCTTTAAATTAAAATACCTTTTTTTATAAACTCTTGTTCAATCTTATCTAACATTTCTTCCGTATCAGCTTCCACTGTATGATAATGTTCTCCTTCTGTCAACAAACTAAGCGGTTTCACATTTTCCATATTTAATTTACCCATAAATTCTTCTACATCATATCTTGTAAAAATTTGTAAATCCACCGCAATTTGGCCATAAATCTCATGTTCTATAATAACATCCAACAGTCTTCCTCCATAATCCACTACTGCATTTAGCTCTCCCCTAATTTGAAGGTCCGAATGTTTTACATGAAAAATTCTCGTTGTTTTATTTTCATGTGGATGAAATATAAAATAACCTTTGTTTGTAGATAATATATTTTTATTTGAAACTCTAAGCAATGCTATATCTTGAACTATAATTTGTCTACTCACCTTGAGTTTTTTAGCAAGAAAGGTCCCCGTTAATGGATTCTCACTTTTTTGTAAAATATCAATAATCTGTTTTCTTCTTTCATTTCCTTCCATTTAATATCTCCTTGCTATTATTTTTCCTATACTTAAAACATACATTGTTGACTTTTTACCATAACTTATTATAGACTACAATCATAATTAGAAAAAGAAGGTAAAAGTATGTTTCGTTTATGGTGTAAAATTTTTTCAGACAATCATTTAATAAAAGATATCGTTATAGAAAACAATGATTTAAATTCAACAAGAACAAGTAAAGTTCTCTCAGCTATCGAAAGTGCTTGTCAGGAATTTGATCTAGCTGTTCCTATCTGGCTTGAATCAACAATTGAAGATTTTCGTCGCCACGATAAAGTCCGTTTTTTACAGGATAATTTTGTAGAACTTATTGATTTTGATTTTCTTGAAATTCACGTTATAGAAGAAGATTAATTCACTTGATTTCTTATATCTCCACATTGAAAACTTTTTATATTTTCATATACTTCTTGTACCAACTTATTTCTAGCTTCTTTACTTGCCCATGCAATATGTGGAGTCATAATTAGTCTTTCATTTTCCTTGACATTGAGTAATGAATTGTCATCTTTCATTGGCTCTTCATGAAACACATCTAATCCCGCTCCAGCAATTTCATGATTATCAATAGCCGCTGCCAATGCTCTTTCATCAACAATTGGACCTCTTCCAACATTTATTAAATATCCTGTTGATTTCATTTTTTTCAATGCGTCCTCATTTATTAAGTTCTCCGTTTCTCTTGTAAGAGGTGCATGAATAGAAATAATATCAGCTGTTTTAAGAAGTTCTGTAAACCCAACCCTTTTATATTCTTGGCTATTATTTCTCCCACTTGTAGAATAATATATAACTTCACATCCAAATACTTCTGCGATCTGTGCTACACGCTTTCCAATCTCCCCAAGTCCCATGATTCCCCATGTTTTATTTTTTAATTCAAAAAAAGGCTTACTGAGATTTGTAAATAATCCTGAATTAGCATATTCTCTAGCTTTTACAATGTCGTCATAATATCTTATTTGCTCTAGCAATCCAAGTAATAATGCAAACGTATGTTGAGCTACAGACTCTGTCGAATAGCCTTTTACATTTGTCACAACAATCCCTTTTTCTTTTGCATATTCCAAATCAACATTATTCGTTCCTGTTGCAGTAATTCCAATATATTTTAGTTTTTTCGCCTTATTCATTACATTACGATCTATTAATACTTTGTTTGTAATAATAATTTCAGCATCTAAAACTCTTTCGTCCAACTCTTCTTTTAAAGTAGATTTATAAAAAATAAATTCCCCTAATTCTTTAAAACAAGAAATATCGCAATCTGCTCCCATTGTTTCACTATCAAGAAATACAATTTTCATTTTTTATCTCTCCTTTTTCAAACAAAGCCCAGTCAATTATGACCAGGCTGTTATATGGTTATTTAAGTTTTTGTAAAATTTCTTCTCTTTCTTTTTCGTATCCCGGTTTTCCTAATAAAGCAAACATATTCTTTTTATAGCTTTCAACACCTGGTTGATCAAAAGGATTCACTCCCAAAATATATCCACTTACACCACATGCAAATTCATAAAAGTAAAATAGCTCTCCAAGATAGAATTCACTTTGTTCTGGAATATTGACCATGAAATTTGGAACATTTCCATCTGTATGTGCTAATAAAACCGCCGTTGTAGCACTTTTATTTACAAAGTCCATTGTCTTTCCATCCAAGTAATTAAGACCATCTATATCCACATCTTCTTTACCCATTAGCAATTCATGTTTTGGTTTCTCTACATTCATAACCGTTTCAAACATCATTCTTGTTCCATCTTGAATAAACTGTCCCATTGAATGTAAATCTGTCGTATAATCACATGCTGCTGGTAAAATTCCCTTGTTATCTTTTCCTTCACTTTCACCGAATAACTGTTTCCACCACTCAGATATAAAATGAAGACTTGGCTCATAATTTGCTATAATCTCAACATTTTTGCCTTTTCTCAAAAGATTATTTCTAGCTGCTGCATATAACAAGGCGTCATTTTCTTCAAAAGATAATTCAAGAGCATTTTTTCTACCAGATGCCGCTCCTTCCATTAAAGAATCAATATCGGCTCCGCTTGCTGCAATTGGAAGCAAACCTACTGCTGTAAGAACTGAGAATCTTCCTCCAACATCATCAGGAACCACAAAAGTTTCATATCCTTCTGTGTCTGATAAATTCTTTAATGCTCCTTTGGATTTATCTGTTGTTGCATAAATTCTTTTTACAGCTTCGTCATGGCCATATTTTTTTTCCAGTCTATTTTTAAATATTCTAAATGCAATTGCAGGTTCTGTTGTTGTTCCTGATTTAGAAATCATATTAACAGAAAAATCTCTATCTCCAATTACATCAATTAATTCTGCAATATATGAACTACTAATATTATTGCCAACATAATATATCTCCGGACTTTTTCTTTGCTCTTTTGAAATATTATTATAAAATCCATGTCTTAAAAAATCAATAGCAGCTCTTGCCCCAAGATATGATCCTCCAATACCAATTACCAACAATACTTCTGAATCACTTTGAATTTTCTTAGCCGCTGCCTTTATTCTCGCAAATTCTTCTTTATCATAATTAACTGGTAAATCAATCCATCCAAGAAAATCATTTCCTGATCCTGTTTTTGATACTAATTGTTGTTTTGCATTAAGTGCAAGTTCTTTCATATACTCCATCTCGTGAGGTGCCACAAAACCTGCTGCTTTTGAATAATCGAATGTTATTTTAGCCATTTTATATCTCTCCTCTATTCCCTAAAATTAAAACTACCTTTGATTATAGTAGATTGTAAATATGATTTCAACTATATATTCTGAATCATATATTTTAAAAGCTTTATTGAATGATCAATTGCTTTTTTTTCAAAAACGCCATAATCCATTGATGCACTATCATCTGCTTTATCTGATATCGCCCTTAAGATAATAAATGGTATTTTATTTAAATAAGCTACCTGACCAATTGCTGCCCCTTCCATTTCCGTACAAAAACCTGAAAACTGCTTGATTAAATACTCCTTTTTTTCATGGGATGTAATAAATTGGTCTCCGCTAACCACTCTTCCTTTGATTATTTGAATATCTGGTGTTGCAATTTCTCCTGCTTTTATAGCCAATTCAATTAACTTACTATCTGCTGGAAATATAGAACATTCCATTCTTGGTATTACCCCTGGTTCATATCCAAATCCTATTGCGTCCATATCATGTTGTAGCGTATCTGTAGAAACCACTACATCCCCAATATTAATTATATTATTTAATGCACCTGCAATTCCTGTATTAATGATCCTCTGAATTTTAAAATATGTAACTAAAATTTGTGTACACATTGCTGCATTTACTTTTCCGATTCCACTTTTTACAACAACAAGGTCTTTCTTGTAAAGTTTACCACAATTAAATTTCATACCTGCAATTTCAACCACTTTTACATCAGTCATTGTATTTACAATTTGTATGACTTCTTCTTCCATTGCTCCAATTATGCCAATCATCTTATTCATCTCCGATTTTTGTTTATAATTATACCACTTTTGATTTTCATATGCTATAATTATTAA
This sequence comes from Butyrivibrio sp., assembly GCA_041583675.1. Classification (GTDB taxonomy): domain Bacteria; phylum Bacillota; class Clostridia; order Lachnospirales; family Lachnospiraceae; genus Eshraghiella. The sequence continues at coordinate 10,386 of JBFHFI010000043.1, forward strand.
GCTATAATCAATTCTACAAGGAGATATTATTATTATAATGAACAAATATAAAACCAAAGGTACATGCTCAAGAGAAATTCAATTTGAAATTAAAAATGATATTATAGAATCTGTTAACTTTATTGGTGGATGTGATGGTAATTTAAAAGGAATTTCGAGTCTTGTAAAGGGTATGAAAATACAAGATGCAATATCACGATTAGAAGGTATCACCTGTGGTCCAAAATCCACTTCTTGCCCTGATCAATTTGCAATTGCACTAAAACAATATGTAACAAATAATTAAAAAGAAAGGCACTCTTATGAAAAAAATTGTATTAACAGGTGGCGGAACAGCAGGGCATGTAACTCCAAACATTGCGCTTATTCCTTTTTTAAAAGAAGCCGACTATCAAATCACTTACATAGGCACATATTCTGGAATTGAAAAAAAACTAATCGAAGAACTTAATATTCCATATATAGGAATCTCATCTGGTAAATTACGAAGATATTTTTCTTTCAAAAACTTCACTGACCCAATTCGAGTCCTTAGAGGATATTTTCAAGCAAAAAAAATACTTGCTAAACTTCAACCTGATATTGTTTTTTCAAAAGGAGGTTTTGTAACTGTACCTGTTATCATTGCAGCAAGCAAAAACAAAATTCCCGCAATTATACACGAATCAGATATGACTCCCGGTCTTGCCAATAAAATTTGTCAAAAATATGCAACTAAAGTCTGTTGCAATTTTCCTGAAACTGTAACTATGATTCCTGATAAAAAAGGAGTTTTAACCGGATCTCCTATTCGCCAAGAATTACTTTCAGGAAATCCACAAGCTGGTTTAGACTTCTGTGGATTCAACCATTCCAAACCTATTGTTTTAGTAATTGGTGGCAGTCTTGGTGCGCAACATATTAATGATGCTATTCGTTCTATTCTTCCTGATTTACTACAAAAATATCAAGTCATTCATATTTGTGGTAAAGGAAAAGTCGATACAACTTTTTATAGTACAACGGGTTATTTCCAATTTGAATATGTAAACAAAGAACTAAAAGATCTTTTTTCTGCTGCTGATATTGTAATTTCAAGGGCCGGCGCAAATGTAATCTGCGAATTGCTCTCTATGAAAAAACCAAATTTACTTATTCCTCTTCCTGCATCTGCAAGTCGTGGTGATCAAATATTAAATGCTGATTCTTTTAAAAAACAAGGTTATAGTGAGGTTTTAACGGAAGAAGACATGGATGAGTCTACTTTATTAGAATCCATTAATCACTTATATACAAATAGAAATCAATATATAGAAGCCATGGGTTCAAGTACTCTTAATAACTCCATTGAATCAATACTTGAGTTAATTAAAACTTATTCTTGTTAGTTTTCCGCTCAATTTAAATACTTTTTTTAAATCTACCTAAATTGCTTCAAATTTACAACGTAACATTCTTTTTAAGAAGTGACGTTGTTTTTTTGATAAATTATCTATCTTTATTTACTCAAAATTAGATTCTTCTATTTTCTTGACATAATCCATTTAAAAATGCTATATTCTTGTTAGTATCAACTAACTTTTTGAAGGGATATAATCTTATGACGAATGAATCTAATCCACAAATTTTATGCGATTTTTATGATTATACGCATCTATGTATTGGTATCTTTAATTTTAAAGAAGACCTTATTTGTGATTGTCCGGGCTGTCCAAGAGATTGTTCTCTCATCCAAATGGAATATAATAAAAATATCCACCTTGTCCTTGAAAAATTATATATAACTACGGATTCTCTATTTGCGCAAATTGAATTTTCTACAAAAAACGGTTTGCAACTTGGATATTCCGCATGTTATGTTAATCCAAATAATAAAAATAGTGGATGTTATGTATTTGGTCCTTACTTATGCCAAAAAGACGATTCTAGTTCTTTACCTTATTTACCAGAATTCGCTATTTCTCATACTGTCGATATGCTATATACCATAGCGCATAAATATATTGCATCATCTAAACAATTATCACAGGTTCCAAATTATCACTTAAACAAAATCTCGATTTATATAAATGACAATTACCAAAATGCTATTACTCTTAATGATTTATCCACTTCTTTTGGATTAAATCCTGCCTATCTTTGCCGACTTTTTAAAAAGGAAACTGGACATACTTTTACAGAGTTTTTAAATAATATTCGCATTGAAAAAAGCATTGAATTATTACTCACTACTAATCAATCAATAAGCCAAGTCGGCACCGCCGTCGGTTTTAATAGTCAAAGTTATTATTGTAGACAATTTAAAAAATTAATTGGTATTTCTCCTTCAGAATATAGATCCACAAAAAAATAGATACTTGATTTTCATCAAATATCTATTTTTTCATAACAAGGTTTTACTAACTCTACTATTTTCTTGTAATTTTCTTCTGTATCGTTACCTGGAATCCAGGTCACAATTGATTTATCATTATTATATCTTGGAATTACATGTATATGAAGATGAAATACTGTTTGCCCTGCTGCCAAACCATTGTTTTGTACAATATTTATACCGTCACAATTCAAGGCTTTTTTTAATGCATTTCCTGTTCTAGCCGCTATAACCATAGCTTTTCCTAATATATCTTCATCTGCATCTATTGCATCCTTATAATGTTTTTTGGGAATTACCAATGCATGTCCTTTTACAGCTGGACTTCCATCCAATATCACACGAAAATCTTCATCCTCATACAATGTATAGGTATCATATTCTCCATTTGCTAATTTACAAAAAATACAATCTTCATTCATTCACTTTTCCCTCCTTTATTTTTATATAAATATAAAATTCTCATCTAACATTCTCAAAGTTTTAAAATTTCCTTTTGCAGTCATATCCCCTGACATAAATGCCCTTTGAAAGGTCATTCTTCCAGACATAATATTATCCAACACTTCCATCTTTAATTTTCCAATAACATCCGCATGTTCTGTTTGACCAAAATAACAATGAATTGTTTTTTCTTGTATTTCAATAATTAAAGCTTCTTCTTTTCCTTCTATCTTTATTAAATACGTTGCTGAAAAATTATTCTGTGGAATAAAATGGTCTTTTAGCATCTCTATATAATGCTGATCTCCCCCTTTTACTTCTTGCTCCAACATATTTTTAAACATTCCTGCTAATTCTTCTATATCTTCTTTTTGTTTTTTTACATAAGTATCATCCGATGCATATTTAGATAACTGTTCTGTTTCTTTAGGTGTTAACTGTATAGTATCGCTAACTATATTTTTCTTTAATGCTTTATTACTTGATGGCAAACTAAGTGCTTTTTGAGAAACAATTCTATATATTTCCTCTGCTTTTTTCTCTACAATATCCATATATGCCGCATTAAGTTCGAATTCTGATGAATCTTCCACATATGCACAAAATCCATTACTCGCTTTTCCACCTAACAATTCCCAAGCATTTATCATTTCAAGTGTGGCTTCTTTTTCTCCATATGCTTTTGACATTACAATCGGAACCATATATGTTTCAGCAATTACATTTTTATCTCCGTATAACCAACACGCATCAAGAAATGTATGCATGTATCCACCCATTCCTAGCCACTCAACTGTTGAGGCTAATATAACAGCATCTGCATCTTTAAGTGTTTGAGGCAATGTTGTTATCGTATTTTTAATTTCATGAAGGTCATATCTCTCTATTTCAACTCTAAGTTCCTTTAACACCGTCATCATTCGATTTATTACTGCAATTGTAGGATCGTCTATCATTCCCCTACCGCCATAATATATATTTATTTTCACAAATTATATCCTCTCTTTCTATATAACAATATTGCTAATAAAAACCCACCAATCAATCCTCCAATATGAGCTGCCAAATTAATCTCTGCTGAATTCAATCCTATTGACACACTTAAAAGAACATATAATATCAATCTATTGATTGTAAGTCCCTCTATTCTACCTTTGTAAATTATAGTGAGATAAATAATAGCTCCCACCACTCCAAAAATAGCTCCTGATGCTCCGACACTATTAACTCCTGTTTGTAAAATTTCTTCGTAATACCATATGGTTACGATATTTCCAATTAAACCACTTCCAAAATAAATAATCAAATATTTTATTTTTCCTACTGTACGTTCTAAAATAGCTCCTAAAAAAAACAACATAAGCATATTTCCAAAAATATGTGATATATTTGCATGCAAGAACATACTAGTTAAAAGTCGATAAAATTCATTATTTTCTAATACTTTTTTACTGATTAATGACCCTTCTTGCATATATAAATATGCTTTATCCAAAAAAACATTCATGTTTATCAATAAAAATACCAAGACGTTTAAAATAATAATAATATTATTTACATTGAGATATTTTCTTTTATTTCCCCAAAAATATTTTTTTATTTCTCTCTCTTCTAATATTTCTTTTATATTAAAAAAATTATTTGGTTGATTTTCATAAATAATCATTCTCTTTTGA
>JBFHFI010000044.1:0-14845 GCA_041583675.1 Butyrivibrio sp.
CATAAGAAATATAATTCCTACTATTTGCCGTTTCCCCTTAGCATCTAGTATATGGTCATACTGTTTCCAAATTGTATTCATTTAATAACATCCTCTTTTTTTTCCTAATTTACCAAAACGATTCTACCACGAATCTAAAAATAATACTACTAAGATTCTGTGATCTTTTTATGAATTCACTTTTAATAAGATATAATTTCATATCCATCTTCTGTTACAAGTAACATTACCTCCCATTGTGCAGAATCTTTATGATCTTTTGTATACCAAGTCCAACCATTTTTTTCATCTTCAAAAATTTCTTGTGTTCCTTCATTGACCATTGGCTCTATTGTAAACATCATTCCTGGTGCCATAATCACCCCAGTATCTACTTTACTTACAAAACTCACCCATGGTTCTTCATGAAATTCTATACCAACTCCGTGTCCACCGATTTCTCTTACTACTGTATATCCATTTTTATTGGCATGGTTTTCCACAGCCGCTCCAATATCCCCAAGAGTTTTCCACGGTTTTACTGCTTTTAATCCTTCTTCTACACATTCTTTTGTCACTTGAACCAATCTTTTTCTTTTTTCTGACACTTCTCCTATACAAAACATTCTAGAAGAATCTGAAAAATACCCATCTAAAATTGTAGAAATATCTACATTAATAATATCTCCTGATTTTAAGGTTATTTTCTCATCTGGTATTCCATGGCATACCTCGTCATTAATAGAAGTACAACAACTTTTTGGGAATCCATCATATCCTAAAGTTGCCGGAATAGCCCCTGCTTCTTCAGTGATCCTATAAACCCATTGGTCAATCTCTTCTGTCGTAATTCCTTCTCTTATATTTTCTTCTATATAATCTAGAATACTAATATTAATTGCTGCACTCTTTTTAATGCTTTCTATTTGTTGTTGATTTTTAATCATATTATGTGTTGGTATTTCATAACCTAAGTCTTCAAAGGTTCTTAATTTGTCATCAAAACCTAAATGACAGGATTTATATTTTTTCCCACTTCCACACCAACATTTGTCATTTCTTCCCAAATTTTCCATTGTATATTAGCTCCTTTACATATAATAAAGACTCCTTCCTGATTTTACATCAAAGGAGTCTTTAAGTATTATACACTATTATGCAAGTTATTTGTTATTTGTAACAATAAATGGAGATAACGCTCCTGCCATATTACTAATTGGCATAGATTGAAGGTATACAGTTCCAGGGCCTGTAATTACTGTATTAAAAACACCTTCTCCTCCAAATATCATATTTTTCACACCAGGTACAGTAACAATATCCATTTTACATGAAGAGGACATTGCGGCTAAATACCCTGTATCCGCTATAATTTGTTCCCCAACTCCCAATGTGTATTCTTTGGCATATCCATCGATTTCTATAAATGCTGTTCCGTTTCCAGATAATCGTTGCATTACAAAACCTTCTCCACCAAAAAATCCTCCGCCTAACTTTTTCTGAAGATGCATGGATAATTCCACATCTGATGTTGCAGCTAAAAATGATGATTTCTGACATATCATTTCATTTCCTGGTGTAATATCAAATTTTTTAATAGACCCTGGAAGATTTGATGCAAATGCAATCATTCCTGGTCCGCCTACAGCCGTATAATAATTCAAGAAAAGACTTTCTCCACTTAGCATACGTCCAAACATTTTACCAATTCCGCCACCTGTACTTGTTTCCATTTTCATATTAGGAGACATCCAAGACATGGCTCCACTTTCGGTAATCATTTTTTCTCCACCATCCAAATTGCATATAACAACAGGTAGTGAATCCCCTTCAATTGCAAATTGCATATAAAACCTCCTTATTATATATTTTCTTCTTATATTGTATCATAACTGCATTATCAAGAGAACACTTTATCCTCTGTAAAAATTAATCAAACATCCTGCTAAAATAATACTTCTTTCATCATCTGTAAGGTCATCTATTTTAAGTTCAAATTCTTTCATCTCTTTATTTACAACATATGCTTTAATGTTTGATCTTTTCTCCTGAATTGCTTTGGCTATTCCAGGCACAAAAATATAATCTTCATTTGAGAATGGTAATTCTTTATTCTCTATAACAAATGGGATCATACCCCAGTTTATAAGATTAGAACGATATCTCTTGGTTGCATATTCAAAAGAAATATTAGCCCATCCACCAAGTACTTTTTGACAAGATGCTGCTTGTTCACGTGCTGAACCATCTCCTGGTTTTACTGCAAAAATAGTGCTTCCTATTCCTGTATTTTCTTTTGTGGCTTTGAATTTTTCCTCTATTTTTTCAAATACTTCTTGAATTTCAGGTAGGATTAGGTTCATATCTTCCCCATTTTCTCTTGCCTTTTCCAGTTTTTGTACCTCTTTTGCTCTACCAACATATTTTGGATCTTTTCTCGAAAGTGTAAACTCTGCGAGTCCTAAAGGATTAGATCTATAAGACGATGTCTCTCCAGATGGAATTAACTCATCCGTTGTTGTTACAGGGTCATGAATTTCTGATACACATTTTATAAGAAGATTTTCTGTTAATGCCAACATTTCTGGCCAATCTTTAATGTTTGGCCCAAATTGAACTTCTTGATTAGGGTCAGGAATTCCTTTACTATCAAATACTCTGTTTTCATAAATTGTTTTGTCAAAATGATATTTTGGTCCTGTATATTCCATATCTAAATCCGTAGCAGATGTTAAATATCCCTTATTTGCTGCTGTCGCCGCAATTGAACGTGCATCCATTAATGCCACTGAAGAAATCTGGCCATCCTGAAGTTTTGATCCTTCTCTATTTGGGAAGTTTCTTGTTGAATGTCTTATTGAAAATGAATTATTTGCCGGAGTATCCCCAGCTCCAAAACATGGACCACAAAAGGCTGTTTTCACAATTGCCCCTGTACCCATTAGATCTGCGAGTCTTCCATTTTTTGCCAATTCCATATAAATTGGTGTACTTGCTGGATATATACTTAAAGCAAATTCATCTGCTCCAATTGATTTACCTCTTAAAATATCAGCAGCATCACAAATATTTTCAAATCCACCACCTGCACATCCTGCAATAATTCCTTGATCCACATATAATTTTCCATCTCTTATTTTATTTGTAAGATTAAAATCAACTTTACCATCAAGACTAACAAGTGCTTTTTTTTCTACTTCATTTAATATATCTTTTAAATTAGCATTTACTTCGTCTATAGTATATGTATTACTTGGGTGAAAAGGCATGGCTATCATAGGTTTTACTTTATCTAATTCCACAGTAATAACTCCATCATAATATGCGACCTCGCCTGTATTTAACTCTTGATATGCATTTTTTCTTCCATGCATTTCATAATATTCTTTTATTTTTTCATCTGTTTTCCAAATTGAAGACAAACAAGTGGTCTCTGTTGTCATTACATCAATTCCGATTCTAAAATCCGGACTCAATGCTTCTACTCCTGGACCTACAAATTCCATAACTTTATTTTTTACATAACCATTTGAAAATACTGCTCCAATAATTGCCAATGCAACATCTTGAGGTCCAACACCTTTCATTGGAGATCCTGTTAAATATACTGCAACAACTTCCGGTCTTTTTGTGTCATATGTTTTACTCAAAAGTTGTTTTACTAATTCTGGTCCACCTTCTCCTATCGCCATTGTACCTAATGCACCATATCGTGTATGACTATCTGAGCCTAAAATCATACTTCCTGCTTCTGTCAACATTTCTCTGGCATACTGATGTATAACCGCCTGATGAGGAGGCACATATACTCCACCATATTTTTTTGCACATGTAAGTCCAAACATATGATCATCTTCATTAATTGTTCCACCTACCGCACACAAACTATTATGACAATTTGTGAGCACATAAGGAATTGGAAAGCTTTCCAGACCACTTGCCCTTGCCGTCTGAATAATTCCAACAAATGTAATATCATGAGATGTTATTTTATCAAATTTAATCATAAGATCATTCATATTACCTGATGTATTATGTGCTTCCATAATTCTATATGCAATGGTATTTTTCTGTGCTTGTTCTTTACTTGGAACATTTCCTATTTTACTCGAAAGTTCATGCTTACCTTTATCGCTATCTTCAATTACCTGCACTCCATTTAAAAGATATGCTCCACCTTTACTTAACTGTACCATCTTATCTATTTCCTCCTATTATTTATGTTCAATTATTAACTCTATTTTCCCCTATTCCACTGCAAATGCGAAGCAATAAGGGAACTTTCCTCCACTAACCTTTCCCAATTTTATAACATACCTTATGAAAAATCAATATCTTAATGTTTTCTTGCATAGCATATGATATAATTAAAAAAAATAAAAGGAGGTCACCTTATGTCAATCAAAAATGAATTTTCCTTTGTTTCTAGGGATGGTATTACACAGATCAAATCCTTTTCTTGGAGTCCAGACGACGGAAATATTCGCGGAATTTTACAAATTGTACATGGTATGATTGAATATGTTAAAAGATATGATGAATTTGCCGAATTTATGACTACTCAAGGTTTTCTTGTTGTTGGAGAAGATCATATTGGCCATGGATATTCTGCACCAACAGAAAAAGATCTAGGTTATTTTATTCCCAAAGACGCTTCTACTATTCTTGTAAGAGATGTTCATCGCTTGAAAAAAATAATACAAGAACAACACCCTGGTATTCCTTATTTTATATTAGGCCATAGTATGGGTTCTTTTATTTTGCGTAATTATCTATTCTCCTATGGATCTGGTATTGATGGAGCACTTATTTCTGGAACAGCAATTGCTCCTAAAGCAATAACAAATATTGGTATTACTTTAACAAATTTAATAGGTTGTTTTCACAATGATCGATATAAGAGCAAGCTTTTAACTAAAATGACTTTTAATGGCTATACCTCTAAAATAGAAAATGCAAGTTCTCCCAATGATTGGCTATCCACTGACACCAATGTTGTTCATCAATACGATTCTGATGTATTTTGTACTTATGTCTTTTCTTTAAATGCTTATAGAACTTTATTAAAGCTTATAAAATCATGTTGTAATTTTAAATATTTGGAATCTATCCCTACTGACTTACCCGTGTATATATACAGTGGTCTCGAAGATCCTGTTGGTCATTACGGAAAGGATCCTTCAGAATTATATAACCAATTTAAATTAGCTGGTATTCAAGACATAAGCCTTAAATTATATCCTGGATTCAGACATGAGCCACATAATGAAATTGATAAACAAAAATGCTATGATGACGTGTTACAATGGTTAAATTCCCATATAATAAACAAGTCCAAACCATAAAAGGTTTGGACTTGTTTATTATTCTCTTAAATCAAATGGAATATATGTTTCATGCTTTCCTACATATTTATATGCAGGTCTAATGATTTTTCCATTATTCACTAACTCTTCTAATCTATGTGCACTCCAACCTGCAATTCTTGCAATTGCAAATATTGGAGTAAATAATTCATCAGGAATTCCTAACATTGTATATACAAATCCGCTATAGAAATCCACATTTCCACAAATTGGTTTTAAAGTGTTCCTAGATTTTCCAACTAACTCTTTACCTATACGATCTATTTTTTGTAAAAGTGCAAATTCTTTTTCTAATCCTTTTTCTTCTGAAAGCTTTCTAGCATATTCTTTAAGAATCACTTCTCTTGGGTCTGAAAGTGTATACACTGCATGTCCTACCCCATAAATTAATCCCTGGCCATCAAAAGCCTCTTTATCCAGAATTTTTTGTACATATTCATAAAGTTCTACTTCATTATCCCAATCTTTTACATTAGCCATAATGTCTTCATACATTTTTTTTACTTTAAGATTTGCCCCACCATGCTTTGGACCTTTTAAAGATGCCACTGATGCTGCCACTGTAGAATAAGTATCCGTTCCTGAAGAAGTTACAACATGTGTTGTAAATGTTGAATTATTTCCTCCACCATGTTCTGCATGAAGAACAAGAGAAATATCCAATACTTTTGCCTCTAATTCTGTATATTTTCCATCCGGTCTTAGCATTCTTAAAATATTCTCCGCAGTAGAACATTCTGGGTCCGGATTTCTAATAACTAATACATCATTTTTCTTGAAATGCATATAAGACTGATATGCAAACACAGATATCACAGGCATTTTAGCAATTAATTGAAGTGACTGTCTTAAAACATTTGTTGTTGAAGTATCTTCTGGGTTCTCATCATATGAATACAGAGTTACAATACTTTTTTCTAATGCATTCATAATATTCTCGCTTGGAGCCTTCATTATAACATCTCTTACAAAATGACCTGACAGTTCTCTAAATCCACCTAAAATCCCAATAAATTTATCAAGCTGTATTTTTGAAGGTAATACTCCAAATAATAAAAGATATGTCGTCTCCTCGAATAAAAATCTTCTATCTTCTTTTTCATTTAAAATATCAAATACATCATATCCATGTAAAAATAAATGTCCTTCACAAGGAACGCGTTCTCCCTCTACTGTATCAAACGCTTTTACATCTGAAATTTCTGTTAATCCTGTTAAAACACCTTTTCCACTTATATCCCTTAAGCCTCTTTTTACATCATATTCTGTATAGAGATTTGGATCAATCTTAACAGAAGCTGTGGTATACTCAACTAATTCTTTAAATTGCTCATTAAGTTCTGATTTTAATTCCATCATTTCTTTATTATTCAAATATTTTCCTCCTATAGTCCATCAAATATAAAATAAATTGAACTTTCCCTAATTAACATTATACAACATTAAACTACAATTGACAATATTTAGGGTGCAAAAAATCGCCCAACTGCAGTTATCGCTAGTCCGACGATTTAAAATGCGTCTTCAGGGGTTCGAACCCTGGACACCCTGATTAAGAGTCAGGTGCTCTACCAACTGAGCTAAAGGCGCATATATAATATGGTTACGTTTGTCAACGCAAGGGTTATTATATAATATGGCTCATCAAATTGCAACCCCTTTTTGCAATATCTTTTGTTCTAAAGCCATATGATTTTTATCTATTTGCAATGAGTTTATGAATCGGATTTCCCATCTCTGAAAATTTCTTTTCATACTCCGTCATTATATTTCCCTGATTCATTGTACTATGATGTAAATCGTATGTTGATTCTATTATTTTCCAATGCGCCTCTTTCGCTTCTTCTAATGCAAAATCAAATAACGCTGTGTTATCCGTCTTAAATTCTATATGCCCTTGTTCTTGAAGTATTTTATCATATCTAGCAAGAAACTCTTTTGATGGTAATCGCCTTTTTGCATGTCGATCTTTTGGCCATGGATCCGAAAAATTCAAATATATTCTTGCCACTTCATTTTTCGAAAAAACATCTTCAATATTTTCTGCATCCATTCTTATAAATACAATATTTTTCAAATCTGAATCTTTAAGTTTATCTGTTGCTCTAATTAAAACACTTGAATATTTTTCTATTCCTATATAATTAACATTAGGGTTTTCTTGGGCCATTTTTATAAGAAATTGTCCTTTTCCTGTTCCTATTTCTATGTGAATAGGATTATTATTTTCAAATAATACATTCCATTTTCCTCTATACTCTAATGGTTCATTTACCGTAAATTGACTTTCTGCCAACATTTCTCTTGATCCGGTTACATTTCTAAGTCTCATTTTATTTCCTCATTCATTCCGCCACAAGAGCTAAGCTCTAGGGGGGACTTTCCACTCAAATTTTCATAACACATCTATAATAACCAAAAAACATCTCCCTTGCAATTGTTTTTACAAAAGGATATTATTATATTATTATCAAAAAAAATTATAAAGGAATTTTATTCATGATATCTATAAAACGTTTTTCCCTTTTTATATTTACTTTTTTATTAATTACTATGTCTTTTTTTGTAAATGTTCAAGCAGCTAGTGAAACCACTATTTTATCTGAATTTCCAGACTTAGACTCTGAATATATTGTACTGATGGATGCTGACAGTGGTGAAATTATATATGAAAATAATGCCAATGAAAAAAGTTATCCTGCTAGTACAACAAAATTATTAACTGCTTTATTAACTGTAGAAAACGCTTCCTTAGATGACAATATAACTTATTCTGCAGCTGCTGTTAATAGTATAGAATATGGTGATGCAAATGCTTCTATTTCTATTGGAGAAACATTAACTATCGAACAATCCTTGTATTGTTTGATTCTTCGTTCTGCTAATGATGTTGCCTATGGTCTTGCAGAAGAAATTGGTGGTAGTATATCTGGTTTTTCAGATATGATGAATGAAAAATTAATATCTCTAGGTGCAACTAATTCGAATTTTACAAATCCCAGTGGTCTTTCAGATTCTCTTCATTATACTACACCTTATGACATGGCTTTAATTGCACAAGCTTGTTTTAATAATAAAACATTAATGGAAATTATTGGCTACGAAAGTATTTATACGATTCCACCAACAAATAAAAGCACTTTTACACGTTATTACAAACATCGTTATCAAATGGTTGCCGGTGGTGAGTATGCTTATGATTATTCTTTAGGTGGAAAAACAGGTTTTACCTATGAAGCTGGATCCTGCCTTGTCTCTTTTGCTGAAAAAGATGGATTAAAATTAATTTGTGTTATTTTAAACAGTACAGATGATGCTAGATACACTGACACAATCTCACTTTTTGATTATTATTTTGATAACTATAACAAGGTGTATTTTGATGATAGTAATCTTAGTTTATCTACAAGTACCTTAGATGTCTTAAACTTAACTACTTCCTTTGAATCTACGAATGTAACATCTATTTCTTTTTCAAAGGATGCTTATTTATTAATCCCAAAGGATGTTTCTTTTCAAGATTTAACATCCATTGTTACCTACTCAGAAAATCCCGCCTATTCTGGTGATGAAAACGGTTTTGCTTGTATTAGTTATTTTTATAATGATGTAACTGTAGGTAGTGCTACAATTTTTATTAATGAATCCGAAACGTCCTCTGTTCTCCCTGGAACAAATGGCGTTCCTCTTTTAAATAGTTTTGACACAAAAATTATCAGACCCACTATTAAATTTATTAATATTTGGATTATTATTGGCATTTCTCTTTCAATTTTAATTTTCATTTTTATTATATTTTTACTTGTTAAAAAAAATCTGAAAAGACATCATTATGGTTCAAAAAGACTTCACTTTTAAAAGTGAAGTCTTTCTTTTCTTCTTCTTTCTTTTCTGCGTTCTCTATTAGAAAGTTGTTTTTCTTTAATTTTTTGTGCGCCTTCTTCATCTGTAATCTTTAAAATCTTAATTGCATAAAACAAATCCTGATCTGTTTTTCTTATTCGCATTTTCCCTTTTAAATATCCATGTTCTTCACACTTTGCCAAACTATAATATATCTTTTGATTTGTAGAAAACCATTTTATTTTCTTTTTTATACTTTTACCACACAGATAACACCTAGACACCAAGACTTCTGGATCCTTCATTAATACATCCTTATCTTCAAATCCTCTTGATATATACTTACTATATGTCCCATAATTAATTGTAAATTCTTGTTTTTTATTTAGTGGAATTAAAAATGTATCTACTGATGTATACCTTTTTACTTTTTCAAAATCAAATTCATGAAAGATTCTTGCTGTATAATGTGCATCATACAATGCTGAATGAAATGGAATATCCTTTTCAATTTTCATGTATTCAATTGCATTTTCCAATGATGTTCTTGTTTTTCCATCTTCATAACACAGACTAAACAGTTTTTGAATATCGTAATATTTAAAAGGTAATTCAAACTCTTGTATCACTTTAAAATATCTACAATTTCGTTGCAACTCTGTTAAATCCATGGAGCCCCATGTACCAAATATGTAATTTCCATCCTTTTTACACCATTCAAAAAAATCATTTGCTGCCTTTTCAAAATAATCACCTTTTTCTAGCTCATGCATATTATATTGTATAATTTCTTTTGTAATTCTATGCAATTCATGATATACAACAGGTGAGATTATACTATGAAATTCATCTATTATTTTACGATTTTCATCTAGCTTAACCGCGCCTATTTCTATAATCTCAAAAGGAAGATTTTTATTTTCACGTTCTTTTCCATGTGGACTTTGATTCCATTCCAAATCTAAAATAATATAGTTCATGAATATCTTCTTTCTATACTTTATGATTATTATTGTAAAGTGTTTTCTATAGATAAGCAACTTTTTCTTTATATAAAAGAAAAAGATATCGTATGAATGACACATTTAGTCTTCCTGACTGGAGTCGAACCAGCGGTCTTTGGCTTAGGAGCACCCTTTGACTCAACATAGTATTGCTAAGCTCTGTTACCCTTTGTAATAGAAGAAACAGCTACAAGTTTCGCTGTTTATTCTATATATTTAATGTGTTTCTTCAATATTACTGTTTATTCATTGTTTTCGCTAATGATGTAAGAAGAGCAGTCATCTCTTGATTACCCAGTACTTTTATCTATAATTCAGGCTCAATTATAATAGCGTATTGGTGTCTTTTTATAATCTTGTGTGCCACCTTTCGTCCTACTGCACCGCTATCTGAAACCACTCATCTTTCATTCTTAATTCTTTTGTTCTGGAATCTGGCTGTCCAAATCCCACATAAATATCAGCACCTGTTCCATCATATACAGTTTCTCCTAAATCATTGACCACACCAAAGGATTTTCGTGGAATTGTAATTCGAAGATCGATTGATTTCTCTAGTTTTAATGAGATTCTCTGAAAAGCGACTAACTTCGAATTGCGTACTTCATACTCGCTTCCATTCACACGAACATAGACTTGAAGCACTTCCTCCACTTCTCTGTCTCCGCAGTTTACCACATTGACAAGTACACTGACATCTTGTTTGATTGCGTCAGCATACGTAGTTTTTATCTCAAGTTTACACTCTGTTAGTTTTGCTTCTCCGTATGTAAGTCCATAGCCAAATGGATACAATGGTGCTTTTTCCAAATAACGATACGTTCTACCCTTCATCGAGTAATCTTTGAAGTCTGGCATATCTTTCAAATTTTTATAAAATGTAACTGGAAGCTTTCCGGATGGCTGCTCTTTTCCAAACAGTATCTCTGCCAGTACTTTTCCGCCTCTTGCTCCTGGATACCAAGTCTGAAGCACTGCTGAAGCATAGACATCTACCTTGCTTAGATTGATTGCGCTTCCCGTCATGGAACATACGATAAGCGGTTTTTTTGTAGCAATGATCGCATCTAACAAATGAAGCTGAGACTTTGGGAAATCAAGCGAAAACTTATCTCCAGATGCGTATGCATTTCCCGTATCGCCCTCTTCGCCCTCTAGTGTCTCATCCAGCCCCAGGCATAGGATCACGACATCGCTGTGTTTTGCTGTAATCACAGCCTCGGCAATACGGTCATTTGCTTTTGCCAAAGGTTCTTCTCGATCCTGATACAAATGTGCGCCCTTTGCATACAAAACTCTTACATCATTTTTTACAATATCCTGAATACCTTCTAATACAGTAATATAACGAGCTGCCGTTCCATGATAATTCCCGACCAGTGCTGCTCTGCTGTCCGCATTTGGTCCAATCACAGCAATTGTGCTGATTTTTTCTTTGGTTAGCGGCAAGATGCCATCATTCTTTAAAAGGACAACACTCTCTCTAGATGCCTTTTCATTTAATTCCTGACTTGTTTTACTATCTACTACTTCATATGGAATTTGGTCATATTCTGTCTGATCAAACATTCCCAGTAAATACCTGGTAGTAAACACGTGCACTGCTGACCGCTTGATATATTCAAGTGGAAGTTTTCCTTCCTCATATGCATTCATAATCCTCTGATAGGTGCATCCACAGTTTAAATCACAGCCTCTTGCTAGTGCAAGTGTCACGCTATCCTCTGGCTTTTCTGTTACCTTATGATTTTCGTGAAAATCGCGCACTGCCCAACAATCCGAGACGTAATGACCTTCAAAATTCCACTGTCCTCGTAACACATTTTCCATAAGATATTCGTGCGCGCAGCACGGCTCTCCATTGGTTCTGTTATATGCTCCCATCACAGATTCCACACCTGCCTCTTTCACACAGGCCTCAAATGCCGGCAAATAGCTTTCCCACATATCTTTTCGATCTGCTTTTGCATCAAAATAATGACGATCCGCTTCCGGTCCAGAGTGAACTGCGAAATGCTTTGCACATGCTGCTGTGCGGAGATACTCACCCTCGCCCTGTAGTCCTTTGATAAACGGTACGGCTAATTTACTGATTAACACCGGATCTTCCCCATATGTCTCCTGACCACGACCCCATCGTGGATCACGAACGAGATTCACATTCGGTGACCAGATTGTTAGTCCTTTGTAGATATCACGATCTTCCAGTTTTGAAAACGCATTGTATTTCGCTCTCGCTTCTATTGATACACACTCTCCTACATCATAAAGCAATTCGGTATCAAATGTTGCTCCTAGACCAATTGCCTGTGGAAACACAGTGGCTGTTCCCCCTCTAGCAAGTCCATGAAGTCCCTCATTCCACCAGTTATATTCTGGAACGCCAATGCGTTCAATTGCCGGTGCATCAAAACGAAGCTGTGATGCCATTTCTTCAACTGTCATTTGCTCTACTAACTTCTCTGCACGAGTTCTAGCTTCTTCTCTATTCATTCCTAATCTCCTTTTTATGTGTAATAAAAGCACCAATATTTTTGCAAGAATTTCGAATCATTATTTTCCCCCATAATTTTCTCTTATTTACAACCCAAATCGCACACTACCTAGTAGTTAACTCTTATAGGTGGAAATTTAAAAATAATCTAAGGTTGCAAATTTCATTTTGAGTGGCAGATTTTGCTCTTTTTCATTTGACTCGGGTAACATCTTCCTCCTGAAATCACTCTCAAAATCAAAAAATGCAGCAATGATTTTAATAAAATCACTACTGCAAAATGGATGTTTCTAGAGGGAATCGAACCCCCAATTGTCCCTTAGGAGGGGACCGTTATATCCATTTAACTATAGAAACAAATGCCGATTTTACGAGCTTTTCAGGCCTTTTTGACTCGGCTGTCTTATCTATGAATCCAATCACTTTTGTGATGAATTATCTCTATTTTTTTATCTTGAACTCAGAGGGAACCAGATTGGAATCGACCTCCGACTTATGCCCTTTTTATTTCATTTGGGCATAACCATGGTTGAACCTTAGGAGGCGAACACTCTATCCTACTGAGCTACAGAGACCTTGCTAATTTGCAACACTGCAATTCTATCACGACATAATTTATAAGTCAATTAGATATCAAAGCAGATATTACCCTGTAACCAAATTTTTCCTAAAAATCTACATCCTACTTGCGGAATTCCATACAAGTCACTTTCGTTTATCATTGTATCAATTATCACATCATTACATTCTAGTTCTAAATAATATACATTTTCTTCTGTAACTTTGTTTATAATTTTTTCAACAGATATTATATTTCCAATTACAGAATATATATCACATTCTAGACCTGTTGGCATTAAAGCAGAATCCACAATTGAATAGATATCTTCTTTTTTCACTCTATGAACAATACTTGATATAATATCATAATCTTTAATATTTAAATTATCAATTGCTTCTTGATCTCCCTTTAATGCTTTATCTATTAATTCATTTCTTTGATTTTGTGTTTTTAAACATTTTTTTATTTGTGCTTCTGTTTTCTTCACAGGCAAAATAACCTTACCCTGTATGGATAAAGCACTAAGAAAAACATCTTTTTCATAAAATCTTTTTTCTTTGTTTTGTAAAGAGAGATATTCCACTATATTTTTCAAAAAAAATATAGGCGAAACCTCTCTTTTAGGATCATTACAATGAACTAAATAAGCCTCTTTATCAGATTGTCTTTCAATCATCACTTCTATGTTATACTTTGACGTTCTTCCTACTACATATGGAAAATAAAATAGATATGTAAAATGATTATCTGTTACATGATACATTCCTCTAATTACAATCCCCCCTCGATCTTCTTGAGGGTTATAAGCTGTAGCCAAAAAGCTTTTACAAATTTCCGCCTCAACTAAACCCGAAGAATTAGGTATTGCCTCTTTATCATATATTATTTTATTATTGTTCACAGCATCATTTATAATCTCATCCAAAAGCGTAAAAATATCTGAGCCTACTGGAAAGTTTCCAAGCCCTATCGCTTTAGAAAACAAGTGCATTCTTATTACCTCATTATTTCTTTTCTATCTTAGTTTTTCCACCCATATATGGTTGCAATGCAAGAGGTATATTAACACTACCATCTTCATTTAAATTATTTTCCAAAAACGCAATCAACATACGTGGAGGTGCTACAACCGTATTATTTAATGTATGTGCGTAGTATTTTCCTTTTTCCCCATTCACTCTAATTCTTAATCTTCTAGCTTGTGCATCCCCTAGATTAGAACAACTACCTACTTCAAAATATTTTTTTTGTCTTGGTGACCAAGCTTCTACATCTATTGACTTCATTTTAAGATCTGCTAAATCCCCGGAACAACACTCTAAGGTTCTAACTGGAATATCCATTGATCTAAATAAGTCTACCGTATTTTTCCATAATATTTCAAACCATTTTTTACTTTCCTCTGGTTTACATACAACTATCATTTCTTGTTTTTCAAATTGATGTATTCTATATACGCCTCTTTCTTCAACTCCATGGGCGCCTTTTTCTTTTCTAAAACATGGGGAATAGCTTGTTAAGGCATGTGGCAGGCTTGTTTCTTGTACAATAGAATCAATGTATTTTCCAATCATTGAATGCTCACTTGTACCAATAA
>JBFHFI010000045.1:0-14598 GCA_041583675.1 Butyrivibrio sp.
AGGAATTGGTGTAATCTTAAATGCATCACTTGCATTAATGAAATATGAAAGAGTATCCATTGTTATTTTGACAATACTTATAGTTGTAATAGTTGTAGATGGTATTAGTGAAGCAATAAGAAGGAGATTGGCATGATAAACACTCAAATTAATATAAAAAAATGGGCAATCATATTCTTGGTTTTTGCTATTGTTATATATTCTGCAATTGGTTTAGATTATTCTGGATTACGTACATTTTCACCTGCAATGGGGTTGGACGTTTTAAAAGGGCTTACTCATCCAGACTGGACATATTTATATGATGGAAGTGGAGAAGATTTAATTAGTCTTTTACTGTTGACAATTGGTATTGCTTTTTTGGGAACAACGATTGCTACTATATTATCGATTCCATTGATGTTATGTAGTTCTTCCAATTTATGGCATTCCTACCCGTGGATTGCTAAAATAGGAAAATTTATTTGTAATGTTTTAAGAGCATTTCCTGAATTGGTATATGCAATTATTTTTGTAAGGGTTGTTGGGCCTGGACCTTTTGCAGGAGTCATGGCGATTGGAGTGCATCAAATTGGTATGCTTGGAAAATTATATACGGAAGAAATGGAAGCTATGGATGAGACACCAGTGGAAGCAATGAAGGCAGTTGGAGCAAATTTTTGGCAAACGATATTCTATGCAAGAATTCCTCAGCTTATGCCAACATATAGTTCTTTGGCTTTGAACCATCTTGAAATAGCAGTGCGTAGTGCAACTGTTTTGGGGTTAGTAGGAGCTGGAGGAATAGGTGCTCCACTTATTTTTGCTGTGCAAGCAAGAAGGTGGGATAAGGTAAGTATTATTTTAATAGGTGTTATTATTACAGTGTTTATCCTTGATACAATTACGGGAATTATAAGAAAGAAATTGAGATAATTATGAATATATTACATATTTCAGATATTCATTTTCGTAAGGTTTATGAGAAGCGAGAAAATGGATACAAAGGAATGCTTTATTGCATGCAAAGTCCTCTTATTCCATTGGAGTACAGTTTGAAAAAAGCGCAAAAGCAAGCAATTATTGATCTTGTTATTATTAGTGGGGACCTCACAGAGGATGGAGAAGTTGAAGATTATGCTTTTTTACGAGAGTTTATAGAAAATATTATTGGTGAGACAAAAATAATTGTGACATTAGGAAATCATGATAATAAAGCAAACTTTAGAAAAGGTTGGCTTAAGATAAAAGAAACAAGTCAGCCTTATAATTATATGGAGTTCTTTGAAAGTTTTTGTGTGATTTCTGTTGATAGTTCATCAGAGAAAAATCCAAATGGAGTATTGGGTAAAGAACAACTTATATGGTTGGAACAAGCTTTTGTAAAGGCAGAAGAACAACCGGTCATCTTAGTAACACATCACCACTTATTGAAAAATCAAAGTAGTATGCCACCAATGCAAGAAGTTGATAAATTTCTTGAGGTAATAAAAGATAAGAATATAATTTGTATATTAAATGGACATACACATCATCATTATACAGGGAAAGTAGTAGATAAAGCTTATTATACTGTGGATAGCATGTCTTTCTGTGGTGAGGATGAAGAGTATGGTTCTGTGAGATTTGAAGAAAAGTATGGTTATAATATTTATCAAATTATTAATGGTGAAATAAAAAAAGAATTCATAGAAACATTTGAAACAGGTAAAATATTAAAAACAATTAAAATGAATTGAGGCGAGGATATGAAATTTGTAGTAGATACACATACACACACAATAGCTAGTTCCCATGCATATTCAACAATTATAGAGATGGCGGAAGCTGCAGCAGAATCTGGTTTGGAATTATTATGTATTACTGACCATGCACCGGCACTTCCTGATTCCAGTGATAAATTACATTTTATGAACTATCATATTCTCCCAAATGAATTATGTGGAGTATCTATGCTTTATGGCGTAGAGCTTAATATTATGGATTATGATGGAAACGTGGATTTGGAAGAGGATATATTAAAAAAACAAGATATTTGTATTGCCAGTTTTCATACAATGTGCACGAAAGCAGGGAATATGGATGAGAATACCAATGCATACTTACAGGCAATGGAAAATCCCTATATTAATATTATCGGACATCCAGAGGATGGGAATGTTCCGGTGGATTTTGAGAAAATAGTGAAGATGGCAAAGCAGAAAAAAGTAATGTTGGAAGTAAATAATTCATCTCAAAAGTCTGCATTTTATAGATTGAATCCTAGAGAAAATATTATAAAGATGTTAGAGCTTTGCAAACAATATGGCGTTTATATATCTTTAGGGTCAGATGCTCATTTTGTGAATGCAGTTGGAGATTTTACAGATGTTATTTCGATTTTGGAAGAAATTGATTTTCCAATGGATTTAATTGCAAATACTTCAGTTGAGAAGTTTAAAAAACTTTTAAAAAAAGAAGATCTTTAAAAGGTTATGTTATTGGAAAAGCGCCCAAACTGATTTTTCAGTTTGGGCGCTTTTTTTGGAACGAAAAATTATTGGTAGGTCTATGAGAACCGTTAATGAGCTTTTCCTATTTGAACATTTGGAGCAATTTCTTTTATTTTATTTAACATAGAATCAACTTCTTGTTCAACTTTAAAAATACATTGCTTTTCTTTGCTATCATCGTATACAACTACTAAGTAAGGGATGGAAGCTTTAATGGCACCTTTTGCAATAGCCACACGTTTGAAAACCCGTTTAATATTAGTAATTGGGAGATAATAAAATCGATTAATATAAAAACTGTTAAGATAAATGGCTTTGTCTCCAACGCCGGAAGGTCCGTATATAAAACAATTTTTTTTGTCTAATTTAATTTCATTACGAGATAAAGAGCAATTTCCTAATTTCATTGGTAATAGTAGCATACACATACCTCCATTTAAGATATTTTAACATTGATTAAGCGGATTGTATTTTTTCATGTTTGAATAGTGTTTTAGATAAGAATAAAGCAAAAATTGCGATTGCTGCAATAATTCCAACAGGATATGCAATTTGAGTTCCTAATCCTAAACATTCATCTGCGTAGAAGAAATAAGTTATGGAAACAGCAGTCATAAATGTGGCTGGAATTGCTGTAACCCAATAGAATTTCTTGTTTTGATATAGATACATGGATGCGGCCCAAAGAGCGATCATAGCTAATGTTTGGTTAGACCAACTAAAGTATCTCCAGATAACAATATAATCCAAACGGCTAATAAGTGCTCCGGATCCTAACAATGGAATGCAAATTAATAAACGAGTTTTGTAACTTTTTTGATTGAGTTTAAACCAATCAGCAATTACAAGTCTTGCGGAACGGAATGCTGTATCTCCTGATGTAATAGGACATGCAATAACACCAACCATTGCAAGTGCTATACCGAGTCCACCCATTGTTTTGGTACAAATATCATATACGGTAGCGGCTTGTCCATTAGTAGAAAGCATTTCAGAAAGGCCTGTCATTAATCCGCCAGTTTTTTCGTAAATAGCGGCACCTGCAGCGGCCCAAATCAAAGCAATAACACCTTCAGCTACCATAGCGCCATAGAATACCAAATGGCTTTGCTTTTCACTTTTACAGCATCGAGCCATGAGAGGAGACTGTGTTGCATGGAATCCTGAAATTGCACCACAGGCAACAGTTATAAACATTACAGGCCAAATAGGGATATTATTTGGGTGTAAACTTTGCAAAGTGATTTCAGGAATAGTATATCCTTTGATCATAATACCAGCACCAACACCTAATGCCATAAAAATGAGGCAGATACCAAATATTGGATAGATATTACCTATAATTTTATCAATTGGAATAAAAGTTGCAATAAAATAATAGATTAATACAACGGCAAGCCAGAAGTATGCGTTTGTTAATAATCCGCTTCCTCCATTTTTACCAATTAACATGGCGATTAGAGAAGCAGGACCAACAGCGAATACTGTTCCAACCATAACAAGTAAGACAACGCTGAATAGACGCATTATTTGTTTCATAAAATTTCCTAAGTACATACCAGTAATCTCTGAAATAGAAGCTCCGTCATGCCTCATACTTATGAAACCAGCTGAAAAGTCATGAACACCACCGGCGAAAATTGTTCCGAAAGTAATCCATAAAAAAACAACTGTACCCCATTGAGCACCGGCAATTGCACCGTAAATTGGTCCTAACCCGGCGATGTTTAATAATTGAATGAGGAATAATTTCCATGTTGGCATAACGACATAGTCAACACCATCATCAATTTTTACAGCAGGTGTTTCTCTGTCATCTGGTCCGTAGATTTTTTCAATGATTTTACCATAGATAAAATATCCACCGATCAATATTGTTAAACACACTAAAAATGATACCATAATTGCCCTCCTTTGGCATTTACACCCTTTTGTAAACGGGGGTGTAATTTGTATATAATATATAATAAATCATAGGTTTATTATAATTATGTGTACAAATTAATCAATGCATATTGCATGAAGTGCGAAAAATAAGGTATAAAGTGCTGAAATAATTGTATGAAAATAAAGAAGAATGGAAATAATTAATGGTTAAATTTCAAAATAGGATTTAAGTTCGCGATATTGCGTTCTTCCAATGGGGATAATTGTATTGTTAATATGGTTTAAACGGATTGCATATCCATGATTGGGACTTGGAATAAGTTCTTCAATAAATTCAAGATTTACTAAAAAACTTTTATGAACGCGAAAAAAATGAAAATCTTTAAGTCGCTCATCATAAAAATTTAATGTTTGATTTTGAAAATATTCGTGGTTGGCCGTATATATATTACAACCTCTGTTATAAGATTGAATATATATTATAGAAGGAATATCAATTATTTTAATACTATCTCCAGAAGATAAGGTCATTTTTTCTTTTATAGAATTGTTATTTGGCGTAAATTTGTTTTTCTTGTTTCTTAATATTTGAAAGGATTCTAATTTTTGAACACACTTTTCAATTCTTTCTAGAGAATATGGTTTTAATAAATAATCAACAGCACCTAATTCATAAGCCTTAAAAGCATATTCTTGAAAAGCAGTTGCAAAAACAATGAGAATATCTGGTTGACTTTCAAGAATAAGTGAAGCCAAAGTTGTTCCACTGATATCTCCTAAATTAATGTCAACAAAAATCAAATCTAATGTTTCTGTTTGTAAGAGATCCAAAGCTTTTTGGAATGAATTAGCTTCGAAAAAATCCGCATTGGGTAGTTTCAACTGTAATAAATAGATTAATTCACTTCTAGCAGGTCTTTCATCATCAACAATTCCTATTTTCATGTACATACTCCTCGTTTAAGTCTGTATTGGTAAAACCATTTTTACGATGGTTTTTTTACTTGCATTTTCAATTTTCAATTGAATATCTTTACCATAAATATTAATTAAGCGTTCATTTACATTCCAAATTCCTATGCCATTGTAATTTTTACATCGTGTAGAAAGAGACTCTAAAATATCATCTGGAAATCCAGGACCGTTATCCCAAACTTCAAGGCATAATTGGGACTTGGAAAGATGGTAAACGTGAATTTGAACAATACCTTGATCCATTAGGATGGCGCCATGTTTAATGGCATTTTCAACAATGGGTTGTAAAATAAGATTTGGAATTAAGTCATTGTTGCAATTTTCATCAATATCTATAATTATTTGAAGCTTTTCTTCGAATCTTGCTTTTTCTAATTCTAGATAAGCTTTAATATGATCTAATTCATCATGTACGGTAACCGTGCTTGCCACATCTTGAAGACAATTTCTAAAATATGTGGTCAAATCAAGTAGAAGTTCTCTGGCACGTTCTGGTTTTTCTCTACAAAAACAGGAGATGGTATTAAGCGCATTAAAAAGAAAATGTGGGTTAATCTGAGATTGTAAAGCTTGCAGTTCTGCTTTTCTTAATAAGTGTTTTTGATTAATAAATTGAACAGATGCAAGTCGGGTGGAAAATAAATTTGCAATACCACTAATAAAGCTGAGTTCTGTATTGGGGTTATATTCTCGTCTTCTAATTAACATAATAATGCAGCCAATGGATTCTTCAGATACAATTAAAGGTGCTGAAATTGCCACATTTTTTTGTAATAAGCTATGAAATAGATCTAGTTCCTCTTGTTTGGTTAGATTTTCGTCATTATTGGTATCCCAGATACGAGAAATTTGACGAGTCATGGTTTCGCTAACGATAAGTGGAACGTTGCCTTCCCATGTAAAATTATTAAAGATAGAACTTTTACCACAAAATCCATTTTTATTTGCAATAGCAACGCCTTCACAATTATAGTTGTGCATAATAATATCAATTACTTTTTGAAAATTATCAGGTTTTTTTTGTGCCTTTTCTAAATAAGGCAAGGATTTATCGGCAATTTTGAAAGCAAGTAGCATTTTGTTGGCAAGTAATTTTTCCTGCTTTTTATAGACATTTCGAAAAACACTAAAAAAGAGAACCATTCCAACAGAATTAAAAAGAATCATAGGAATGGCAATTGTCTTAATAATTATATATACTTCATCGTAAGGTTTGGAGAAGAATAAAATAATACCCATATGCATTGTTTCACAAAGGGCGGTAAAGACAAAAAGAAAAGAACTTTCATAGCGTTTATTTTTAACTTTGTAATAATACCAAGCGAGAATTCCGAAGAGACTTTCTATTAAAGTTGCGGCACAACATGTAATCGTTGTGATTCCCTCTGGATCCCAAAAATATCGATGAACAATTCCTATTGTAGCGGCGAGAATTCCAGAAATCGGTCCCCCTAAAAGGGTGGCACCTAATGCCCCAATAACTCTTGAATTGAGAACAGCTGCATTTATATGGATACCCACATAATTAGAAAAGATACAACCGCCTCCCATAATGAGTCCTAAAAAGCATTGCTCATAGAGGGTTAAACTCTCTTCGTGTAATAGAATTTTTTGGAAAAATGGAGTGTTTACAAGCAAAGTTGCTAAGGTTACAAGCATGCTAATATTTAAAATAATATTAATAAAAGTATTTGTCATTGCTAACGATACCTTTCTAAAAAAATAAAAGTCATATTTTTATACAATTATGACTTTAGTATAATCTAATTATAAACTATATGAAATGTATAGTAAAATAAATTCTTTTATGAAAACTGATTATTTACACAGGATTAGAAATTAGTGTATAATAAGTCAGAATAAGTATATTCTATAGAAGCTGAATGATTTGATATAAGAAGGCAAGTAGTATTTATATACGACTTGCTTTTTAAAATATAAGATGAGGCAGGGACATAATGGCAAAAAAACAACAACGAAGATTTAAATCAAAAGCGATAAAAAAATCAATTGGTATTTTTTTGATAATTACAAGTATAATTGCTGTTATTATTGTTTTATTTCACAATTCAAATAAAATTGAAGAAGAACCAAAAGAAACAGTTAAAGTTGATAGTGTTGTATCAGATGGAGAGTATTTGCTGATAGGATTAGAGGATTGTACCTTGTATGTAGGAACGGAACTTACCCTTACATGTGAATCTGAACCAGTGGAATATGGCCAACAAGTTTTATGGAGTTCTAACGATAGTAATATTGTATCAGTTGATGAAAATGGATTTATAAAGGTTGAAGCAGAAGGAACTGTTGCAATTACAGCAACTTATGGAGTGCTCTCAGACTCAGTTATTATAAACGCAGTTTATGAAGGGAATGTAGTTGAAGATTCCGAATTTCCAATTTATAATGTGATAGATGGGGAAGTAGTGCCAGAAGAGACAAAGCCACAAGAGGATGATTCTAATTCTACGGCTGAAACGGCAGCAGAGGAAACAATACCTAATAATTCTGAAACGCAAGGGAATGAAAGTCAAGATACAATAGAAGACAGAGAAGAAGAAACTGAAAAAACTGAAGAAGAAATAGATTATAAAGAGGATATAGAACAAAATATTTTGCAATATGGATTTGAACCGTATGTTGAAGATACATATATTTATATGGAAGATGGTAATTATCTGGGACAAGCAATTATAAGTAGCAATTCTACACAGATATATATTATGACAAGAACGGTGGGATTTGACAGCAATATGAAAGGGATACTTTCTACGATATTGCCAACATCTTATGAAAATGTATATAGTAGTTTTATAAATTCGGAAACAGATAGAACTTTGACCGCAGATGGTCTTAAGGTTCGAATAGTAGTAGCGCAAAATGACGACCATTCACAATTAATTATTTATTATTAATTTTGTTATCGAAAATTAATAGTTGCTATGATATAATAAAAAAAAGTCTGCAGGAGGCTTGTAATGATTAATAAAAGAAAAATTCGCCTTATGGCAAGAACCGCTATGTATGAAAAACATGAAGGTGTTTTGGATTTACCAAAGGCCAAATTTTATAAAGGAGACTATGTTCGTTTTCAGATGTGGAAAACCGCAGTCGCAGTTACAATTGCTTCAATTATTATTTTATTTTTAGTTGCGGCATATAATTTTGAATATATTATTAATAATTTAACAAGTATAAATTATTCGATGTTAACTATTACGGTGGTTATGCTCTATATTGCAATGGTGACATCTTTTTTATTGATAGCATATTTTGTATACTCTTATAGATATGATGAAGGAGAAAAAGGCGTTCGTATTTATACAAAAAGATTACAAAAGATTTTTATGTTAAATAAAGCTGACAGAAAGCAAAACAACAAAGGAGGGGTATCGAAATGATAGCCACAATTCTTGCAATAAAGGAACAATTACTCGCATTTTATGCAAAAAAAACAATATATATTGATCATATTGTATTGTTTTTACTTGCTTTTTTTACTTTTTATATGTATGGAAATATGATAGGATTTAACGGTTTGCTTTCTAATATTTTGATTTGTTTAGCGGCAGCGTTGGTTTGTGCTTTTCTACCAGTAAATGCAACTGTTTTAACAAGTACTTTGTTTTTGATATTGCATTTGTTTAGTTTATCATTAGAATTAACTGGAATTGCATTGGCGGTTCTGATTGTACTTTATTTATTATATTTTAGATTCACACCTAAAACAGGAGTGCTTTTAATTATTACACCTTTAATGTTTTATTTTCACATTCCTTATATTGTGCCGGTGATTGCTGCGTTAAGTTTTGGAATTAGTGGAATTATTCCAGTAATGGGTGGTGTATTTTTATATGGATTAATTGATTTTGCATCTCAGTATTCAACAGCGATAGTAACTTTGGATGCGGACAATGCATTACAAACAATTATGTTTATTTTTAATAGTGTATTGCTAAATAATAAATTAATAGTACTTTCCGTATCTTTTGCATTAATAATTATGATGATTTATCTTATAAAACGTCTTTCTGTAAATTATGCATGGATTATTGCAATTGTATCTGGATGTATTACAGATTCCATTATATTGTTAGTATCTTTTACGGTTCTTGCTGTAGAATTTAATGTTGTTGAAGTTGTGTTAGGACATATTTTAGCAATTATTATT
This sequence comes from Butyrivibrio sp., assembly GCA_041583675.1. Classification (GTDB taxonomy): domain Bacteria; phylum Bacillota; class Clostridia; order Lachnospirales; family Lachnospiraceae; genus Eshraghiella. Next base: position 9,505 of record JBFHFI010000045.1, read on the forward strand.
GGATTAATTATGAATTTGTTTTTATTCTCTTTGGATTATTCTTCTACAGAATATGTTCAGTTTGAAGACAATGACTATTATTATTTTGTAAAAGCTGTACCAAAAATGTCTGTAACTACAAAAGATTTTAAAATTAAAACAATTACATCTCAGATTGTAAACAAAGGGAACACACATACAGAAAGCTTTGAAGAAACAGAAGAGGAATAAAGATTAAGAAAGGAACGGATGTTAATCATGCAAGCCATAAGTAATTTTGTTGAAGATTATTTGTCTAATATTTATATACCACAATCATTTTATATCTCTAACGTAATGGAGATTATTATTCTTGCAGTGATTATTTATGAGTTCATGGCATGGGTTAAAACGACTAGAGCTTTTGCACTTTTGCGTGGAATTATTGTAATTCTAGTATTTTGGCTATTGGCATATGTCTTTAATTTTACAACAATACTTTGGATCGCAGGAAGGGTATTTAATATTGCGATTATAGCTTTGGTTGTGATTTTTCAACCAGAGTTACGAAAAGCTCTGGAACAATTAGGACGAAGGAAATATTTTTCTAGTATGTTGCCTTTTGGTGAGAAGAAAGATAAAGGGGAAAGATGTACTGATAAAACAGTAAATGAATTAGTAAAGGCATCTTTTGAGTTATCTAAGACGAAAACAGGGGCACTAATGGTTATTGAACAAGATATCTTAATGTCTGAGTATATTAAGACAGGAATATCAATAGATGCTAAAGTTTCTAATCAATTATTAATTAATATATTTGAACATAATACGCCCTTACATGATGGAGCGGTTGTAATACGTGGAGATAGAATTGCGGCAGCAACTTGTTATCTTCCACTTTCAGATAATATGTTACTAAGTAAAGAACTTGGAACAAGACATAGGGCAGCAGTTGGAGTGTCTGAAGTAACAGATTCCCTTACAATTATAGTATCTGAAGAGACTGGAAAAGTTTCTATATCTTTTGCAGGAGAATTATTTAGAGATGTAGATGGCGATTATTTAAAAAGTAAATTGATTTTTCTTCAGAAAAAAACAATAGATGCTAATCGGTATAAGCTTTGGAGAAAGGGGGTTAAATCAGATGAAAACCCTTAAAGAAATCAAGATAAAAGAACTTGTATTTAATAATATTGGATTGAAAATATTAGCAATAGTGGTGGCTGTTATTTTATGGGTAATTGTAGTTAATATTGATGACCCATTACAGCGTATTACAATTTCTAATATTCCAGTGGTGTTATTAAATGAAGAAGAACTTACGGATAAAGATTATACATATGAAGTAGAATCAGGAGGTACGGTTTCTATTGTTGTAAGAGGACCGCAGACAATTATTGAAGCTTTAAAATCTTCGGATTTTTCTGCGTATGCAGATTTAAGTGAGCGTACTCCACAGTCAAACAAGGCAAAAATAGTGGTGTCCTGTGGGAATGAATCTGTATTAGATCAAATTGATATTGTGAGTCAAACAACGGAATATGTAGAATTAGATATAGACAACAAAATTAGCAAAGATTTTGATTTAGCTATTACATTAACGGGAGAACCTGCAACGGGTTATGTTGTACAAGATTATAGCACATCTCCAACTACGGTGAATGTAGCAGGAGCACAATCAACAGTGGAACAAATATCCTATGCGGAAATAAATTATGATATTTCTGATTTAACAGCTGATGTGTCTGATACAATTGCGCCTACATTTTATGATAAAGATGGAAATATTGTAGAGTCGGGTAAATTAGAATTAAATTGGAATACAGCTAAATTATATGTAGAAATATTACCAACCAAAACAATATCGGTTAATTTTGCAATTACTGGGGATCCGGAAGAGGGGTATTCATATACTGATTATGAATCTAATATTGATAGTGTAACAATTGCTGGAACCAAGGATGAACTTGCAGAAATTAATTCTATTGATATTCCAGGTGGTGTAATTGATATTTCAGGAATAAATAAGACTACAATATTTACAATTCCATTATCAACTTATTTATCGGATAAATATACAATTGTTAATTCTGAAAGTGATTTGATCGTAACTACAAATGTTGAAGAAATTATTCAAAAAAAATTGGAATTACCTTATGAGAATATTTCAACGACTGGCATCGCAGAGGGATATGAAATTGCATATAGAGATGTTGAAGATGAAGATGTTTTAGAAATAGAAGTAAATGCTTTAGAATCGGTAGTAGATGGTTTGACAGTGGATGATTTAGCTGCAAGTATTAACCTTGAAGGTAAGACTGGTGTACAACGTATTAAAATAGATTTTGAAGAAAATGATCAATATAATATAGACGAAAGTTATTATATATGGGTTGTTATCACAGAAATTCCAGAAGAGACAATAGAAACAGATGAGGAAGTAGATACGGAAGAACCATTAGAAATTAATACAGATGAGTGATTGGAGATAGATAATGGCCAGAATATTTGGAACAGATGGTGTGAGAGGAATTGCAAATAAGGATTTAACAGTCGAATTGGCAATGAATCTTGGCAAAGCAGGTGCATATGTTTTAACAAAAGAAAATGCACATAAACCAACAATATTGGTAGGATGTGATACAAGAATTTCAGGAGATATGTTGGCAAATGCTTTGATGGCAGGAATATGTTCGGTAGGAGCGGATGCAGTGTATGCAGGAGTGTTGCCAACACCAGCGGTTGCTTACTTAACGAGAAAGAATCATTATGATGCGGGTGTTGTAATTTCAGCCTCACATAACTCAACAGAATATAACGGGATTAAATTTTTTAATGCCTCAGGATATAAGCTTTCTGATTTTTTAGAAGATGAAATTGAAGAAATGATGAGAGTGAATACATCAGAGATGCCAATGCCATTAGGAGATGATGTAGGAAGAATTATATATCAATATAATGCAAAAGATGAGTATGTGGATTTTGTAACAAATTTAAAGAAATTGGACTTATCAGGATTGAAGATTGTTGTAGATACTTCAGAAGGAGCCGCTTATTATACGGCAGAAAAAACCTTGAAAAATCTAGGGGCAGAACTGGTTATGATTCATAATTTTCCTACGGGGACGAATATTAACAAAAATTGTGGATCTACGCATATGGGAGATTTACAAAAAGCAGTAATTGAAAATCAAGCAGATTTGGGAATCGCTTTTGATGGAGATGCTGACAGAATGCTTGCTGTAGATGAGCTGGGAAATGTTGTTGACGGAGACCAAATAATGGCAATATGTGCTATTTATATGAAGCAACAAGGAGCCTTGAAAAATGATACAGTAACAGCGACTGTTATGAGTAATTTAGGATTTTTTCAAATGGGTGAGCGAGAAGGTATACAGATTGAGCAAACAAAAGTTGGAGATAGATATGTATTAGAAAGAATGATAGAAAAAAATTATAACCTTGGGGGAGAACAATCAGGACATGTTATTTTTTTAGATGAAAATAGTACTGGAGATGGATTGATTAGTGCTCTACATTTAATAGAAGCCATTGTTGGTTCGGGAAAAAAATTATCGGAACTATCATCAGTAATGACAGTTTTACCACAGGCATTGATTAATGCAAAAGTCTCTAATATAAAAAAAGAATATTATATGGATAACAAAGAGATTGCAGAAGCAATTCAAAAAATAGAAGATAAATTTCAAGGCAAAGGAAGGGTGTTAATAAGGCCTTCGGGAACAGAGCCATTGGTTAGAGTTATGATTGAAGGAAATGATCCAGTATTGATTGAACAAGAGGCAAAAGCATTAGCGAAGCTAATTGAAGCGAATATAGGAGAATAAGTTGTATAAAGAAAAGTTACAAGAATATATGGTTGATGTAATTATTCCAGTGTATAAACCGGAAGAAGAATTATTGGAAATTTTAAAGAGTTTAAGCCTTCAAAGTAAGGCAATCAATCGAATTATACTTATAAATACGGAAAAAGAATTTTTTGATGAAGAAAAATATTTGATAAAAGAAAATATTGAAGTTCATCATATAAGCAAAAATGAATTTGATCATGCTTCAACTAGAAATATGGGACTTCAAATGTCAAAATCAGATTTTGTTCTTTTTATGACAATGGATGCAGTTCCAAAAGATGAATATTTGGTAGAACATCTTTTGAATTCTTTTGGGGAAAATGGACCAAAAGGAGAACCGATTGCCGTTGCTTATGCTAGACAATTGCCAAAAGAACATTGTGGAGTTCTAGAACAATATGCTAGAATACATAATTATCCTTTACAAAGTAAAATAAAAACTTATTCGGATATAAAGAATATGGGATTGCATACGTATTTTTGCTCGGATAGTTGTTGCATGTATAATAGAGAAGTATATTTAGAGATAGGTGGATTTGTTGAAAAAGCAATATTTAATGAAGATATGATATATGCAGCTCAATCAATTAAAAATGGTTATGCTGTATATTATTGTGCAAAAGCAAAGGTCTATCATTCTCATAATTATAAGTTAAAGGAGCAATTTAAAAGAAGCTTTGACATGGGTGTTTCACAAGCGGAGCATCCAGAAGTCTTTGTGGATATTAAAACGGAATCAGCAGGGATTGAACTGGTAAAAAACAATATTAAATACCTTATAAAAAAAAACAAGTGGTATTTGATACCTTATTTATTTGTTTCTAGCGCAACAAAACTTATGGGATATAAGTTTGGTAAAAATTTCAAAAAATTAACAAAGCATATGATTCTGAAAATGACAATGAATAAGGCGTATTGGGTTGAATTGTAATAAAAATGTGATAGAAATGTAATTGCCCTTTTTATTGTGTTGCTGTATCATTATTGTTGAGATTTTTGTTGGGAATATAAGGAAGTGAAATATGATAAGAACAAATCAAGGATATTTAAATAAACTTCATGTATTAATGGATGCACTTATTATACTTTTGGCATATATATCTGCATGGGGAATTAAGTTTGGAAGTTTTTTATATAAGGAAAATATAGGAAGGCTGGGTATAGGGATATACTTTACAGCTTTGCTTTTTATTATACCTGGTTATTTGATTTTATATGCATTATTTAATCTATATACACCCAAAAGGATGCATGGTCAGAAATA
>JBFHFI010000046.1:0-14571 GCA_041583675.1 Butyrivibrio sp.
AGACTATGGAGATTTTTGTGTTGGAGGAGCCTGTTATCCAGAGGGGCATGTGGATTCTTACAATAAAACAGAGGATATTATTAACTTAAAAAAGAAAGTGGATGCAGGTTGCGAATTTTTAACAACACAAATGTTTTTTGATAATAATATTTTATATAATTATCTTTATAGAATTAGAGAAGTGGGTATTACAGTTCCTGTGATTGCAGGGATTATGCCAATTACAAATGCAAAACAAATCAAACGTGTTGTTAGTCTTTCTGGAACGCAGATGCCAGAACGTTTTAGAAATTTAGTGGATCATTTTGGAGAAAATCAGATAGCGATGCAACAAGCTGGAATTGCATATGCTACAGAACAAATTATAGATTTAATTGCAAATGGAATTCACAATATACATGTTTATTCTATGAATAAGCCAGAGGTTGCTGCGGGAATTCAGAAAAATTTATCAGAGATTATAAAATGATACTAGGAGAAATAGATAGAAAAGAAGTAGTTAGATATCTGGGATATAGAGGACATGTTCCAGATAAAACAATTATGGGATTAATAGAGGAATGCGTGACAGAGTTAGGTCAAGTTGCCATGCCTAAATATCTTGTTAGACGTTTTGAAATAGAAAGAAATGAAAATAGTGTGGTAATAGGAAATTTATCTATGAATAGTAAAAGCCTTTCAAAAAATCTTAAAGATTGTAGAGAGGTTTTATCTTTTGCAGCAACACTTGGGATGGGATCGGATCTTTTACTTAAAAAAAATATACGTTTACAAATTACCAAGGCAACAGTCTTGCAAGCGGTGGGCGCGGCAGCTATTGAAGCCTTTTGTGATCAATGTCAAAAAAAGTTTGAAAAAGACTTATTGCGTGAAAATCTCTTTTTGCGACCAAGGTACAGTCCGGGATATGGGGATTTAAACTTAAATGTGCAAAAAGATTTTTTGGAATTATTAAATGCATCCAAACAGATAGGAATTTATTTGACGGATGGTGGGGTGATGGTACCAGAAAAAACAGTAACAGCAATTATGGGTATAGGACCTAAAAATATGAATTGTAACTTAGAGGGTTGCGAGGTATGTACACAGAAAAATTGTGAATATAAAAGATATGTGTAGTGGGAGATTTACATGAAATTTTTGGAAGAGTTAGGGAAAAGAATATTATTTCTAGATGGAGGAATGGGGACACTTCTTCAAGAGCAGGGATTAAAATCCGGAGAGCTTCCGGAGACCTGGAATTTAAGTCATCCAGAAATTCTGGTAAACATTCATAAATCATATTTAGAGGCAGGGGCAGATATTATTTTAACCAATACTTTTGGGGCCAATAGTTTTAAATTTCAAGATAATTTGGATGCTATTATTGAGGCTGGAATTTATAATGCGAAAAGAGCTAGAAGTGAATCAGGGAAAGAGGCATATATTGCCTTGGATATAGGATCTACGGGTAAATTAATAAGACCTTTGGGAAGCTTGGGCTTTGAAGAAGCGGTTGATATATTTTCTGAAATTATAAGAATAGGAGTGAAAGCAGGCGTTGATTTAATTCTGATTGAAACAATGAGTGATTTGTATGAGTTGAAAGCTGCCATATTAGCGGCAAAAGAAAATTCAAATCTTCCTATAATTACAACAGTAATTTTTGATGAATATAAAAAAATGCTAACAGGTTCATCTCCAGCAGGAATGATTGCTATGACAGAAGGACTACGAGTGGATTGCTTAGGAGTAAATTGTGGGTTAGGGCCAAAACAGATGTTTTCAGTGATGGATGAATTGGTGGAATATTCTTCTACCCCTTTGGCGGTGAGCCCTAATGCAGGTTTACCGAGGACAGAGAATGGAAAAACCATATTTGATGTGGGTCCGGATGAATTTGCTGAAGATATGGAGATTATGATAGGCAAAGGAGCATGGATTGTTGGTGGTTGTTGCGGAACAAGACCTGAACATATTCGAGCATTAAAAAAAAGATGCAAAGATATAAAGCCAGTTGCGTTTCAAAATAAAGAGATTAGTATTGTGTCAACATATTCTCAAACAGTGGAGCTTGGGAAAAAGCCAATTATGATTGGGGAAAGAATCAATCCTACTGGAAAGTCGAAATTTAAACAAGCATTAAGAGATGGAAATATAGATTATATTTTAGAAGAAGGCGTTCGCCAAGTAGAATCCGGTGCACATATATTAGATGTTAATGTGGGACTTCCTGAAATAAATGAAACAGAAATGATGAAAAAAACAATTTATGAACTTCAAAGTATTATTGGAACACCTTTACAGATTGATACGACAGATATAGAGACCTTGGAAGCAGCAATGCGTATGTATAATGGAAAAGCTATGGTTAATTCGGTAAATGGTAAGCAAGAGGTAATGGACCAAGTGTTTCCTTTGATAAAAAAATATGGAGGACTTGTAGTTGGACTAACCCTAGATGAAAATGGAATACCAGAAACATCCCAAGGAAGAATTGAAATTGCCAATAAAATTTATCGAGAAGCATCAAAATATGGAATTCATTCAAAAGATATTATTATTGATGCCTTAACAATGACTATGAGTACAGATGATGAATCCGCAAATATAACCTTAGATACAGTGAAGTTTTTGAATAATAATAAAAAGCGTACGGTACTTGGTATTTCTAATATTTCATTTGGATTACCACAAAGAGAATTGCTTACATCTGCTTTTTTTACATTAGCAATGGAGGCGGGGCTTTCAGCGGGAATTGTAAATCCTAATGCCAAGATGATAAAACAGGCCTATGATACTTATCTGCTTTTAAAGGGAATGGACAGGCAGTGTAAAAATTATATTGATATATATGGAAATATACAAACATCTATAATAAAAGATGTTAATAAAAAAATGAACTTAGAAGAATGTATTATCAAAGGATTTAAAGAGCAATCATATAAAGAGACCAAAGAGATGTTGAAAATGAATCAGCCAATGGATATTATAAATAAACAGCTTGTACCTGCTTTGGATTATGTTGGTAAGGGATTTGAGGAGGGGACAATGTTTCTGCCTCAATTATTGATGAGCGCAGAGGCTGCTAAATCAGGTTTTGAGGCTATTAGGGAATATATGAGTGATACGGGTGAAACAAGTAATAAAAAAGCAACAGTGGTCATTGCAACTGTAAAGGGAGATATTCATGATATTGGTAAAAATATTGTGAAAGTATTATTGGAAAATTACAGTTACCAAGTGATAGACCTAGGAAAGGATGTTGAACCGGAAGGAATACTTGAAAATGTAATTAAGTTTAAAGCTGAGTTGGTTGGATTAAGTGCTTTAATGACAACAACAGTTGTGTATATGGAAAAGACAATTAGACTTTTAAAAGAGCAAGCGCCTTGGTGTAAAATTATGGTTGGTGGAGCAGTCCTTACACAAGAATATGCAGATATGATAGGAGCTGATTTTTATGGAAAAGACGCAATGCAATCTGTACATTATGCTGAAAAACTTTTTAATAAAAAAATATAAAAAGCATTTGACAATTTATCTATGAATTGTTATAATCGAAAAGCTGATAATGATTAGCAGATATTCTGTATTACAGAATATGCGGATGTGGCGGAATTGGCAGACGCGCTAGACTTAGGATCTAGTGGGAGACCGTGCAGGTTCGATTCCTGTCATCCGCATCATAGGTTCAGAATTATAATTTTATAAGAGGGAATGAAGTTCTCCCCAAGTGATAACTTGAACCGCTTTGTAAGCTGATGACTTCTGTGTATTGTACACAGAAGCTGTCAGTTTTTTTGTTATAATAGAAAGGGGAATTATGTTATATAGTATTGCATTAATATTATTATTAGGAATGTCGTTAGGATGGATTTGTAAAAAAATTAAATTGCCAGCATTGGTGGGAATGATTGCTACCGGTATAATTTTAGGACCTTTTGTGCTAAATTTAATAGATGCTTCCATTCTTAACATTTCGTCTGAGTTAAGAAAAATTGCATTGATTATTATTTTAACAAGAGCAGGATTAAGTCTTGATATAAATGATTTGAAAAAAGTGGGGCGACCAGCTATTCTAATGTGTTTTGTTCCGGCAAGTTTGGAAATGATTGGAATGGTTATTGTAGCACCAAGACTTTTAGGTATTACGGTTTTAGAAGCAGCAATTATGGGTGCAGTGGTTGCAGCAGTATCACCAGCTGTAATAGTGCCTAAGATGTTAAAATTAATGGAAAAGGGATATGGAGTGGAAAAAAGTATTCCTCAATTAATATTAGCGGGAGCATCTGTGGATGATGTATTTGTAATTGTTATGTTTACAGTATTTATTGGCTTGGCTACAGGAGAGGATATTTCGCCTGTTAGTTTTGTTCAAATACCCATATCAATTATTTTAGGAATTATAGTAGGAATATTAGTGGGAATTTTATTGGCGATTTTCTTTGAAAAAAGGCATATTAGAGACACAGTTAAAGTTATGATTCTTTTGTGTATGGGATTTTTATTAGTTACAGCAGAAGACTATGCAACAGGTGTAATTCCTTTTTCGGGGTTAATTGCAATAATGGCTATGGGAATTGCTTTACAAAGTAAAAAAAGAATTGTTGCTGTTCGTTTATCCGAGAGATTTTCAAAACTTTGGGTATCAGCAGAAGTGATTTTATTTGTATTAGTCGGAGCGACTGTGGATATTAAATATGCAGTAAAAGCTGGAGGAATTGTTGTTTTACTAGTTTTCCTTGTTTTGATTTTTAGAATTTTCGGTGTGTTTTTATGTCTTTTAGGAACTAAATTAAACAAAAAAGAAAGAGCTTTTTGTATGATTGGATATATGCCAAAAGCTACAGTACAAGCGGCCATAGGTGGAATTCCTTTGTCCTTGGGACTTGCATGTGGAAATTTGGTTTTAACGGTTGCGGTATTGGCAATTTTAATTACAGCACCATTAGGGGCTTTTCTAGTAGATCTTACTTATAAAACTTTTTTGGAAAAAAAGGAGAGTGAATTAAATTGAATCAATATCAAAGAATGATTCAAGGAAAACTTTATTTACCAACAGATGCTCAAATATGGGAAGAACAAAATAAATATTTAGAACTCTTATATGACTATAATGCAACAAGACCTTCAGAAGAGGACAAAAGAAGAAGTTTGCTTAAATTGATGTTTGCAAATATAGGGGAAGAGTGTCATATAGAGCCGCCATTGAAAGCAAATTGGGGAGGTCATAATGTACATATGGGACATGATGTATATGCTAATTTTAATTTAACCTTGGTGGATGATACAGATATTTACATAGGGAATTATGTGATGTTTGGACCCAATGTAACTGTAATTACAGCAGGCCATACAATAGACCCTGATTTACGTAAAAAACAAGCACAGTATAACGTGGCGGTCACAATTCAAGATAATGTATGGATTGGAGCGTCAGTAACAATTTTACCGGGAGTGACAATTGGTAAAAATAGTGTAATAGGAGCGGGAAGCTTGGTTACAAAAGATATTCCTGAAAATATGGTGGCTTTTGGAAATCCTTGTAAAGTAATAAGGGAAATTAATGAAAAAGATAAAAAGTATTATTATAAAACAAGAGAAATTGATATGTAGAGAAATTAATTCGAGAGATGTTTTAAAGGAGAGAATATGTCAGATAACAGAATAAATTATTATAATGATTTTCAATGTATAGCTGATCGCTGTCCTTATACATGTTGCCAAGAGTGGAAAATTTCTGTTGATAAGAATACATTATCAATTTGGGGAGATGCAGGGTTTGAAAAAAAATATGGGAAATTAGAAAATCATATTACAAGGAAAGATGGAGAAAATGTAATTAAATTGAATGCTCAAAAACAATGTAATTTTTTAAATAAACAACATTTATGTAAATTAGTTGTTGAAAATGGAGAGCAATTTATTCCGGATACTTGTAAAAAATTTCCTAGAGAAATATTGAAATTTGATGGATATCAAGAAATGCATTTAATGTCCTCTTGTCCAGCAGTTATTGATTTACTGAAAAAACAAAAAAGAATTTATTTGGAAAATCAAGTTACGATACAAGAAAATGGATTTGTAATTAGAGACTTGATGATTCGTATAATGGATAAAAGAGCTTATAAAATAGAAGTTGGTATCAAAGCGGCTTTTTATGTTTTACATGAATGTATGCAGGCTGAAAATAGTTTGGAATATGTAAAAGAGATAAAGCAGCAAGAAATAGAAAAACTTATTTTGACAATAGAACAGATTTCTGTTAATAGTAGAGAATCATATTCTGAATGTAATGAATTATTTATGGATATTGCAGTTAATTATAAAAAACAGGATTTATACTATGATTTTTTAGAAGAAATTTATGCACAGGCAGAACAATTAAGTGAACAAACAGATGCGTGGGATGATTGTCAGGAATTTGAACAAATAATGATGGAATATCAAGGGCTTATAAGAAATTATTTGGTGAATGAAATTTTAGGAAATTTATATTTCAAAGATTATACAGTAGGAGAAATGATGATTGCTTTTCAGTGGATAGGGATAGTATATGTATCCATTAGACAAGCATTGTATCTTTCATGGAAGCTAACAGGTGAAATTTCTTATAAAAAATTAAAACAAACAATTGTTATATTATCTAGAATGACAGGTTACCAACCAGATGATATAGAATATTTTATGAAAAAGAATTTTGACAGACCTTTATGGGAATGGGGATATATGGCACTGATTATAGCATAGTAATAGTATAAAGGAGAATAACGTGGAGAACAAGGAATACGCAACAAAGGTATTATTAAAAAGATTTATACCATATTATGGAAATCATAAATTAGTGATTATCATTGATTTGATATGTGCAGCACTTACAACGATTTGCGAATTGGTATTGCCTATGATTATAAGGTATATGACTAATACAGGATTAGAAAATCAAGCTGAATTTACAATTGCAGTAGTTGGGAAATTAGCTTTTTTATATTTAATATTACGTCTGGTAGATGTAACGGCTAATTATTATATGGCTAATATGGGACATGTAATGGGTGCTAAAATTGAAACGGATATGAGAAGAGATGCATATGCTCATTTACATAAATTATCCAATACTTTTTATAATAATACAAAAGTTGGACAGATTATGGGAAGAATTACCAATGATTTATTTGATGTAACAGAGTTTGCACATCATTGTCCTGAAGAATTTTTTATTGCTGGAGTGAAAATATTAATTTCATTTATTATTCTATTTACAATTAGTCCTATTTTGACATTATTGGTATTTATAGATGTTCCGGTTATGGCGGTTGTATGTATTAGAATTAACAGAAAAAATAGAAAAGCATTTGCCAAGCAAAGGGTTCAGATTGGAGAACTTAATTCTAGGATAGAAGATAGTTTACTTGGTCAAAATGTAGTAAAAGCATTTACCAATGAAAACGTTGAAATTGATAAATTCGAAAATGGAAATCAAAAATTTTTGGATATTAAAAAAGAAACATACAAATACTTGGCAGCATTTCAAACAGCAACAAGAGCTTTTGATGGTTTAATGTATTTAACGGTTATAGGCGCAGGAGGATTTTTTTTAGTAAAAGGAATTATTACGCCAGGAGATTTTGTTGCATATATATTGTATGTGGCAACGTTGATTGCTACGATAAGAAGAATTATTGAGTTTGCGGAGCAGTTTCAAAGAGGTATGACGGGAATAGAAAGATTTTTGCAAATTATGGATGCAGATATTGAAATTTTTGATGATGACCATGCGGTAGAAATGCCAGTTCCTGAGGGTGAAATTGAATTTGAACATGTTTCTTTTGAATATCCAGATGATCATAATAAAATTTTTGCGGATTTAAATTTAAAGATAAAAAAAGGTGAAAAATTAGCGGTTGTTGGTCCTTCAGGAAGTGGAAAAACAACTTTGTGCAATTTGATTCCTAGATTTTATGATATTACCCAGGGCTGTATTAAAATAGATGGAATGGATATTAAGAAATATGCATTAAAAAGTTTGAGAAATAATATTGGAATTGTACAGCAAGATGTGTATTTATTTTCAGGTACGGTGAAGGAGAATATTCTTTATGGTCGAATGGATGCAACAGAGCAAGAAGTGCTAGAAGCAGCGAAAAAAGCAGGGGCTCATGAATTTATTATGGCCTTAAAGGATGGTTATGATACTTATGTAGGAGAGCGTGGCGTTAAGCTTTCAGGGGGACAGAAGCAAAGAATTAGTATTGCGAGAGTTTTTCTAAAGAATCCACCAATTATGATTTTGGATGAAGCAACATCAGCATTGGATAATGAAAGTGAGTTTGCAGTGGCAAAATCCTTGGATGAATTATCAGTGGGGAGAACTACAATTACGATTGCTCATAGACTTTCAAGTATCAAAAATTCGGATCGAATTATTGTATTAACGGAAAGTGGAATTGTTGAAGAGGGAAATCATAATGTCTTAATGGAACAAAAAGGAATTTATTATCAATTTTATACACAAGCGGATAATTTAAAATAAAAGGGATTGTAAGTTGACGGGTTTGAATGCATTGGATATAATTAAAGTCTTGATTTTATTCCATCGAAAGAGAAAAGAAGGACTTTGCACTACTATATATGAGACATAAAATGAAAGAAGGATTAATAAATATGGACATTATGGAAGCAATGGCTTGCCGTCATTCAGTAAGAAGTTATACAGATCAGATTATAGAAAAAGTTATTATAGATGAATTACAAAAAGAAATAGATATATGTAACCAAGAGAGTGGATTAGATATTCGATTTTTTACAGAAGAACCCAAAGCTTTTAGTGGTATGAGAGCCCATTATGGTAAATTTAGTGGGGTTAATAATTATATTGCATTGATTGGAAACAAATCGGAAGAGCTTAATGAAAAAATAGGATATTATGGTGAACGTATTCTTTTAAAAGCCACATTACTGGGATTGGATAGTTGCTGGGTCGCAATGACATTTAGTAGAAAAAAATCACCTTGTAAATTATCAAAAAATCAAAAGATGGTTTGTGTAATTACTGTGGGGTATGGAGTTACCAAAGGAAATAAGCATAAAGACAAAGATATGACTTCATTTTATGATGTTTCTGGAGATGTACCGGATTGGTTTTTACTTGGAGTGAAGGCTGCTATGATGGGCCCAACTGCAATGAATCAACAAAAATTTCATTTTACTTTAACAAAAGATGGAGTTAAAGCCAAAGCAACGGGGGGATTTTATTCAGATGTTGATTTGGGGATTGTAAAATATCATTTTGAATTGGGCGCTGGAAATCATAAGTTTAATTGGGTTTTATAATAATAAAGGGGTGGCTATGGCAAAACATTCATTAGAAACATCAATTGTAAAAGTGAATGGAAAGAATATCTGGAGAAAATTCATAAAAGCGGTGAAAACTTTTGAATTAATTTCTTATGGGGACAATATTGCAGTATGTGTTTCAGGTGGAAAAAGTTCTATGCTTATGGCAAAAATGTTAAAAATGGTATCCAATTATAAAATGTATAATATTCAACTTAAATTTATGATAATAGATATTGGGTTTTCAGAGAAACAGATATTTGAAATCACCAATAATGCGAATAGATTAGCAATACAACTTGAATTTATCAGTGTAAATGTGGAACAGTTAATAAATTTTCAACAATTGTTTCAAGTGATTCTAGAAAAAGCACAAAATATGGGTTGTAATAAAATAGCACTGGGACATAATTTTAATGTTTTGACAGAAGAAATATTAAAGGGTGTGTTGTTTAATGGAAATATGCAAGGGAACCTTCCAAAAACAAAAATAGATAAAGGGGTGGAATTAGAGATAATACGTCCCTTATTTTATATTGATGAGCAAAATATTGATATATGGTGTAGGGAAAATAAGCTTGTTTTTTTAGAAGATAAGTGGAATAAAAGTTCTGAATATTTAGAAGTGAAAAAAATAATAAAAGATTTAACAAGAAAAAATGCTGCCGTAGAAAAAAATATCTTTGGAAGCATTGATTGTGTAAATTTAAGAAATGTAACAGGATATAAAAAGGGGAATTCCTATTATCATTTTTTGGATGAATATTAAAATATTTTTTGGCTTAAAGTGGAATTGTGGTAAGTTGCTTCGTATGTTACATCTTTTCCAAACCACTTAGGTGGAATATAGGAAAGTGCAGCGGCTTCTGTTTGAAATTCGACTTCTGCAAGAACTAAGCCATGAAAAAGATTTTGGAAAATATCTAATTCAATAATGAGATTGTCAGTAGTAGGAATTTCATATCTATATTTAGTAATAATATTACCATCTGCTTTTTTTAACAAATGGTGGTAGCTTTCTTTCGTTAAAGGAAGATTATATTCTTCTCGAGATAAAAGGCCTTTTGATTTATAAGTTAGATAATAATTTTTATTATCTTTTCGAACTCTAATAACAGGATCTGTTGAAAGATATGCCTGCTCAATTATTCTTTTTTTATATTGGTCTAAATTGTTAGGGATTGTATTTACGAGAAATTTTCTTTCGATTTCCATTGATTCATCACTCCTTTAGGTATAAAATAGCACATAATAGTAGAAAATACCATATGAAAAGGGGCGTTTATTTATGAAAGTATATGTATTCTTAACAGAAGGATTTGAAACGGTAGAAGCTTTGGGAACGGTTGATTTATTAAGAAGAGCTAAGATAGAGGTTGTTACAGTATCTACGATAGGGAAAAAGATGGTTACAACATCTAATGGAATCTCTGTGATTGCAGATGCATTATTTGAAGAATGTAATTATTCTGATGGAGATATGATATTTCTACCAGGAGGACCAGGAACGCCGAATTTATTGAAATGTTCGGATCTGGAAAAAGTGGTAATTGAGTATAATGAGCAAAAAAAATATATTGGGGCAATTTGTGCTGCGCCAAGTGTTTTAGGAAATTATGGGATTTTACAAGGTAAACATGTAACTTGTTACCCAGGATATGAAAATCAGCTAAAGGGTGCAGAGTGTACTGGAGAAGCGACAGTTGTAGATGGTCATATTATTACAGGAAAAGGCATGGGAAAAACAATAGAAACCGGATTGGCAATCATAGAAACTCTTTTAGATAAAGAGACTGCGGATAGCATTAGAGCGTCTATTCAATATTAAATGAATTAGGTGGACGAAATCTAAAAGTCTATGGTTACATAAACATATGAAGGTAGTAATAAGGTATAAATAATTTTTCGATTATTTTGACGGATGGAATATAATTTCCAAGGTTAATAAAGATTGGGCAAAAAATTATACAAGCAAGGATAAGAATTGGGATAGCAGAAATTAGATTTCTGCTATTTTTTGTTATAAATGTAAATAAATAACAAAAAAGGTAAATTATAATATTGAAAATAAAAAGGGATGTAAATTCTAAAAGAGTGTGAGTATAGGTTTGGCTTATGGCAAGTGAGATAAGGGCACTGATAGAAAATAGACAGGTGGGGATTGCAATATATAGTAATTTAGCCATTTGATTTTTCTTTTTTGAAAATACTTGAAAAATACCCTTTTCAGAATCCTTTAACCATAGAACACTTCCGTATAAACCGGAAAGAAAAATTAAGATTGATAAAATTCCTCGGATAGGGAAGGTGACTCCAGAAAATTCGGATTCTATTTGTTGATATCCTTCTACAGAATAGGAGATATAATTTATATGAAAGATATCATCACTATTTGTATAAGTTTGGTAGGATTTTAATAAAGTTTCCATAATAATTGGATCATTATATTCAAATAATTGTGTTGAGTTTATATAATCTTGAATAATAAGTTCTCCTTGTAGTTTAAGTACTTCAGAATAGACTAATTCATTGATTGCAGGCTGAATTGTGGCCATTGATTGCATTAGGACAGAAATACAGTCCTTAACATTGGAGCTAGTAACTTTTTCGCTTAAATTAGCTGGGAAAATATAAGCACAGATGATGGTATTGTTACTTACATCTTGAGTCATTTGTTCTAGATCCGAATAAAGTATAAATGAAATAGTTTTAGAATCTGCAAGCAAAGAAGAAGCAACATCTTGAGCAAAAGAATCCTTTCCGTCAAGGTAGATACCTGCTTGATAATTTAAAGGGGTATTATTTTTGGGAAGATGGTAGGCAAATAAAGTGATAAAGGGTATTAGTATTAATAAAAAAATTAAAAATAAACTTTTGAGTTGTCTTTTTGCAAGGATTTTTACCCAGGTTAGTAGAATCATAATATTAATCTCCTTTTGACAGATGTAATTGTAATACTTATTACGAAAAAGCTAATGCCCCAAAGAAGAGAAGGAAAAAAGGAAATAAAATCCACGCTTCCATAGAGAATGGTTTCAAGAAAATCACCCCACCAAAAAACGGGTAAATAGCCTCCTAGGGTCTTGATAGCAGAAGGAAGATAGGAAGGAGGAATAATACGACCACAAGCATACATCATAAAGGAGGACAGGAGAAAGACTAATAATGTGGTGACCAAGCCTTCATCTGTAATACAATATATAAGCATAAGAAAACTGCTTATAGAAGATATAAGTATAATAAATGCAAAAATATGTAAAATAGGGTTGGAAGGAGCAGGTATATAATTTTGCCAAACTAATAATAATATGGCAAATCCAAATAAAAGAATAAACATAAGGGTCGCAGATATAAATTCACAAAAGCGAATAAAGCTAATTGACATTCTATGAGTTTTTAAGGCTTCAAGTTTATTTCTAGAGTGATTAGAAAATATGTCAGATAAAGTTAATCCACAAAATAAAATAATTAAGAGAAGTGCAGAACATAAATAATAGGAGGCGGTTGAGAGATCTCCAGTGGATGAAACAGTTGAAGAATCAAAAAAATTTGAGCGATTTAATGCATATTTAATATAAAAATCATTAAGATAATCTTCGGCACTAGGAATTTCTTCTTTTAATCCTTGAGCACGTAATAAATCACAAGTGGCATAAATAGTAGACTGGACATAGCCTAAAGATTGACTTCCAGCATCCAAGACAGAACAAAATAATAGAGTTTCTAAACCAGTGTTATTTGGAATAATAACACTTGCAGGGTCATTACTTCCATTTATAATATTTTGTATAAAATCGTTTGGAATTATAATAACAGCGGATACACTACCGGATTCTAACATATTTTTAGCAGTGCTTTCATCAGTGGATTGGAAATTGCAAAGAGACTCTAGACTATCCAAATTGGAAATCGCATTATAAGCAAAGTCTATTTGGGCATCATTTTGTGGTAGGACGACAGCGATTGGAATATTGATGGGGCTAGAGTTGTTTGTATTAAAGAGTTGATTTCCACCATATCCTGCAATACTTATAATAATTGTAAAAGATATAAGGCTAATCAAAAGACGAGGGATTATTTTAAAAGTGGATTTTATTTGAAATAAAAGATAAAAAAAATGTTTTTTAATCATGACTTGAAACCACCCTTTCTGTTATTTCTCCATAGAGCAATGTGCCAAAGAAGATTTATTATTGTTCTGCTGTGGGAGAATGCCTTGGAGTGGAGCTATTAGAGAAGATAGGTCCGAAAGGTGTTCTAAAACATTTAAATCACCATTTTGCATATAAAATAGTTTGTTACAAATATTAAGTTCCTGTTCTTCATGGCTGGCAATTAGGATGGTTCCTCCATTGGTTATGAAATTAACCATATAATTCTGAATATCTGATTTACATACAATGTCTAAAGAAGCACCGGGTTCGTCTAGAATTAAAATTTTAGGATCTTTAATTAAAGCACATGCAATACTTAGGCGTTTTTTCATGCCGCCAGAGAGCAATGATACTTTTTGATGGACATATTGATTAATTTGAAAATCTGATAGAATTCCATGGTCTAAATCATTTTTGAGAT
The DNA here is from genome assembly GCA_041583675.1 of Butyrivibrio sp. GTDB lineage: Bacteria > Bacillota > Clostridia > Lachnospirales > Lachnospiraceae > Eshraghiella. Next base: position 13,894 of record JBFHFI010000046.1, read on the forward strand.
TATGAGAACTTTCACAATAAAATAACCGTAAATTATCAAGAACAGTTAAATTATCAAATAAAGGGTTATCTTGAGGGACATAAGCAATATATTCAGAAAAAAATTTATTTTTAAGTAAAGGGGAATTATTATCATATAAAATCTTACCAGAAGTGGGTGGTATTGCACCAGCTAGAATTTTTAAAAGCGTTGATTTCCCACAACCATTGGCACCAACAATACCAATACAGTCACCTGAATCAGCAGATAAAGAAATATCCTTTAAAATGGTCTTTTTTTTGTAGCTTTTATTAATATTGCTTATTTCAATTAATGCCATATGGGATTCACACTCCTATTAAAATGTATTTAAAATATTTTATCATAAGAAAAAAACATTTGCAAAAATATGAAAAATAAAGAGTCTGAAGAATCCCATAATATATATAGGAATTGTTGACAGTCTTAAATTTAATGTGATATAATACGCGATATGTGACCGTTTTAAGGTCCGTCAGGAGGAAATTATTAAATGAGTTTTACTGTAGAAAATTTAGAAAAGAACATGGCAAAGCTAACGATTGAAGTAGAAGCCGAAGTATTTGAAAAGGCACTTCAAAGTGCATATAATAAGAACAAGGGAAGCATTAGTGTTCCTGGTTTTAGAAAAGGAAAAGTTCCACGTCAGATGGTTGAAAA
>JBFHFI010000047.1:0-14534 GCA_041583675.1 Butyrivibrio sp.
ATACCAAAATTGGATTTGCTTCTGGTGAGATAAAAGAAGATGGAGTCACCTATGATAGATATCAAGGCTATTTGGATTCTTTAAGAGATGCTGGTATAGACATCAATCAAAATTACATATTTGAAGGTAATGTTTCTCAACAATTTGGTCGAGATTTAGGATATGAAATAAGTAAATTAGAAGACAAACCGACAGCTATTTTTGCAAGTGCTGATGTTATCGCGGTTGGTTTGATTAATGGATTGAAGAGAAATGGATTCAGTCTTCCTGATGATATGTCGATAATAGGTTTTGATGATACATGGTTAGCGAGAGATTGTGATCCTAAATTGACCACAATCAAACAAGATGTTGCTCTTAAGGGCAAGATGGCAGTTGATATGTTACTTACAGATGAAGATAAACTTTATAAAAACGACATGATTTTAGACGTTGAATTGGTAGAACGAGAATCTGTCAAAAAAAAGGATTAAAAAAACCCCGAAGAGTTTGAAGGTTTCAGGGTTTAGTAATAAAAATACATTATTATATGCATAAGTATAATAAATTCGATTCGATTTGTATATGGTTAAGAACCAAAAGAGGAAGAGATGAAAAATTTACGTTTGAGAAAAGGGTTACTGATATCTCTATGTTTGTTCATGGTTGCAGGTATTGGTTTTGCACAAGGATCAAAGGAACAGGTAAGTGATACTACTGTCATTAAAATGGAGCAATATTCAGCAACAAACAGTAATGATTCTGGTCCTGCCTTAAATGAAATGATTGCATTATTTGAAAAAGAAAATCCAACTATTAAGGTAGAGCTTCAGACAATAGGTTACACCGATTATTTTACTCAGTTACAAAGTAAAGTGGTAGGTGGAAATGCCGCTGATCTGTTTGAATTAAATTATGAAAATTTTGTTTCATATGCATCTGAGGGTGTTTTAAGCCCAATGGGAGATTCTTTAGGAGATGTCTCAGGATTTAATGAAACAGCCCTAAATGCATTCAACTATAATGGTGAGCAGTTTGGAATTCCAGATTCTTTTTCAAACGTAGTATTATTTTATAATAAAGACTTATTTGATAGAGCAGGAATAGATTATCCAACATCAAGTTGGACTTGGAAAGATATAGAGACAGCTGGAGCTAAGATAAGAGCTTTAGACGATAATATCTTTGGATTTTATAGACCTCTGACTTTTAATGAATTCTACAAAGCTGCAGCACAAAATTCTAGCAGTCTGATTGATGTTGATGCAAAGAAATTTACTATAAACACACCTACCAATATTAAAGTTGCTGAAGAGATGGCATCTTGGCAAAATGAAACCAATATCATGCCAACTGAAGCTCAAATGGGCGGTATGGGTGATTGGGATTTATTTAAAAGTGAGAGATTGGGAATGTTGGTAACAGGCATATGGGCTTTCAATGATTTCACAACCAATTGCGATTTCCCTTGGGATATAAGCATCGAACCTGGTAATACTCAAAAAGCTTGTCACTTTTTCTCAAATGCTTATGTTGTAAGTTCAGATAGCAAAAATAAGGCAGCTGCAATTAAATTGGCTAAATTCTTAGCAGGTTCCAAAGAAGCTGCTGCAATAAGAGTTGAAGCCGCTTGGGAGTTACCTCCTGTAAATTATCCAGACATCTTAAAAAGCTACTTGGAGATAACACCACCAAATAATAGACAAGCTGTATTTGACAGTTTGAACTATTTGGTCACACCTCCTGTTGTAAAACAGCAGGCAGAGATGAATGCAATTATTGATAAGTATTTGTCAGAAATTGTATATCAAAAGATGAGTGCAAAAGAAGCTTTAGATGCATGTCAAAGTGAACTCGAAAGTAAGATCAGTTTATAAATTGTAAATTAATTAAGGCCGTTATTATAAAATAGTTTCATATCTATTTGGAGCGGCCTTAATTATCATTTGAGAATGAAAAGTATATTGAGGTCCTGCATAGCTACTAAAAATAGTGTACGTAGGACACAATTTCATGCTGAAAGAGGTCATATGAGTGTTGTTAACTCTCATTGAGACTATTACAGATTAATAATATAGTCAGCTGGATTATGTATGTGTTGGCTTATTATGGGAGTGTTTATGATTGCAAATGGAAGATCTGGTTGGAAAAAAGCCTTACCTTTCTTGTTGCCTAGTTTGATTGGTTTGTTTATATTTTCCTTTTTACCAATATTGATATCTTTATTACTAAGCATCACAAATTGGAGTGGCATGTCTCGAGTTAGTTTGACTCACGGATTCTTTTCTTTTATTCATGAAAAATTTGTTGGTTTGGCAAACTACAGATCCATCTTAGGAGATAAAGAGGTTTGGAAGGTTTTAGCTAATAACTTTTATTTTATATTGTTATATCTACCTTTAATGATAGTTTTATCATTGAGTGAAGCTCTGATAATAAATTCTGATAGCAAGATGGCAAGTACTTATAGGGTATTATATTATATCCCTGTATTAACAAGTTGGGTTGCTGGTGCATTGATTTGGAAATGGTTGCTGTCTCCTACATATGGTCCTATTAATAATTTTTTAGCAATATTTCATATCGAGGGATTGCTGTGGTTGCAAAGTGAGAGGCTGGCCATGCCATCTATAGTGATGGCTTCAATTTGGAAAGATTTAGGTTTTTATGCGATGATCTTCTTAGGAGGATTGAGAGCTATCAATCCAACATATTATGAAGCAGCTGAAATAGATGGAGCTACAAGCTTTCAAAAGTTCTATAAAATTACATTGGCTCTTTTATCACCAATTACATTCTATATAATTATGCTGTCGTTAATTAATGCCTTTCAATTATTTCCTCAGGTCATGGTAATGACCAAAAATGGTGATGCAGGTCCAAATGGAGCTACTATGGTAATGGTTGAACGAATATATAAATATGCCTTCAGATATGGAAAGATGGGATATGCTGCTGCATATTCTTGGATTCTCTTTACTATAATATTTATCTTTACATTTATTCAAAGAAAAGTAGAAAATAAGTGGGTGAACTATGATGCATAATAAAAAAGGAACTACTGTATTGTACCATCTAGTTGCATTGCTATTTTGTTTTGTTGCTTTGCTTCCATTTGTTTGGATGATATCTACCGCTTTTAAAAGTAGTGGAGCTCTGTTGGCAATTCCAATTGAATGGATTCCCAAAAAGCCCACAACAGCAGCATTTGTAAGATTGTTTAAAAATGAAGGAATTTTTTCTTCAATGATAAATTCAATAATTGTTACATTTGGTTCAATCTTAGTTGGACTCATCTGCTCTTCAATGGCAGCATTTGCATTTGCAAAGATTAAATTTAAGGGCAGTGGGATTTTATTTGGAATTTTCTTAGCTTCGATGATGATTCCCTCTCAAGTTATATTCATTCCATTATATTTGATAATGAATGATATTCACTTAACAAATACTTTAGCATCATTAATAATTCCATGTATGTTCCAAGCTTTTGCTATATTTATGCTAAGACAGCAGATGATGGCAATAAGTGATTCTTACATTGATGCTGCTGCAATAGATGGAGCATCATTATTTCAAACATTCTTTCAAATCATATTACCAATGTGTAAGACAGCTTTAGCAACTTTGGCAATTATCATTGGAATGGGGGCTTGGAATGATTATTTATTACCTCTTGTTCTTCTCACAACTAAGGATAAATTTACTTTGACAATCATTCTTAATTCGTTGAACGGTCAATTTTCGACTGAATACAATTTATTGATGGCTGGATCATTGATCAGTATGTTACCACTTTTGTTGCTGTATGTAGCAGCTCAAAAGTATTTTACAACAGGAATGCAAGTTGGAGGAATCAAGGGATGATTTTAATTTATAATAATGAGAAAATTTTAATAACTGAAATAGAAAATAAAACACCTTTTTCTAGCTTTTCATTTCACGAGTCAAAAAGTAGTTATGAATTTGACATTGGATTATGTGATGATACTGGGTTGTGGGGATTTGGAGAGCGTTTTGATTTATTAAATCAGAAGGGGTTGAAGAGAGAGAACCTTGTTTATGAAAAGTTCACAAATCAAGGGGATTCTACATATTTACCAGTTCCACTCGTCTTATCGAAAGAAGTTGGTATTTTTGTTGATACAGATAGTGTCATTGAATTCTCTTCATTTGAAAATGATCAAGGACTGCACCTAGTAATTAACTTTAATGAATCTGTTAGAAATATTTATTTTTTTGAAGGAAATTTTGAATTTCAAATAAAAGAGTTTATGAATATTGTTGGAGTTCCTGATCTACCTCCAAAATGGAGTTTTGGCCCCTGGATGAGTGCCAATAGATGGAACAGTCAGTCTTTGGTATTGGAAGAGGCTAAAAAAGCTAAGGAATTGGACTTATTTCATAGCGTTTTAGTTGTTGAAGCCTGGAGTGATGAAGCAACTTTTTACAATTTTAATGACCAAAAATTATGGCCGAATCCAAAAGAGATGATTGATTCATTGCATGCGCAAAATCTTAAACTGATTCTATGGCAAATACCTATATTTAAAAAATTAGATGAAGGTCAAACATCTGATATTCATGATAGAGATTGTAAATATGCTATTGATAATAAGCTTGTTGTTTTAAAGGATGATGGCAGTCCTTATACAATTCCTGAAGGCAGATGGTTCGGGGAAAGTATGCTTCCAGATTTTACCAATCCTAAAACAAAAGATTGGTGGTTTAAAAAGAGACAGTACTTATTAGATATTGGAGTTGATGGATTTAAAACCGATGGTGGTGAATTTATATATGATGATGAAGTGAAATTTTCTGATGGTTCAACAGGACTGTCGATGAAAAATAAATACTCATATTTATATACGAAATCGTATAAAGAATTTATTGGAGAGGACAGAGTTCTTTTCTCTCGTGCAGGATATACAGGAGGATGGGCCAATACTCTCTTTTGGGGTGGAGATCAATTATCTACGTGGGAAGAGTTAAAACATGTTCTCATTGCAGGATTGAATGCTTCGATGTCTGGTGTTTTCTATTGGGGTTTTGATATTGCTGGTTTTGCTGGTCCCATGCCTTCGAAAGAGCTGTATTTGAGGTCTTTCAGTCTTGCTACTTTTGTTCCAATCATGCAATGGCATTCTGAACCTATTGGTGGTCAATTTGCTGAGTTGTTGGAAAGTAAAGATTCAGTAAATGACAGAAGTCCTTGGAATATAGCAAAGCATTACAATGATGATTCAGTTGTAGATGTTTGCAGAAAATACTGCAATCTTAGAAAAGATTTGATGTCTTATATCTTTGAAGAAGCAAAATTTTCAAGAGAAAATGGTTTTCCATTGATGACTCCACTTTTTGTGAAATATAGTTGTGATGATAAGACTTATGATGTTGATGATGAATTTCTTTTTGGAAGGAATCTATTAATTGCGCCAATTCTGAATGAAGGAGAGATGCAAAGGGACATCTATTTACCAGAAGGGAATTGGTTTGATTATCAACTTCAAAAAACTGTTGTTGGAGGTAGGTATATTAACCGAAATTATAAAATAGATGAGATAGGTATATTTGTTAATTTGGCCTTGGATAATGAATTGATAAGAGACATTTTTAATAAATAATAAATTAAAAATCTGTTCAGTTCTCAAGAATTAAATGTTCATAAATTAATGGGAAATCTGTACTTGAGTACAGCGAATTTCTCTTCATTTATTTGAATAAACGGGTATAGCAAAAGTTATACTTATAATCCTTTAATTATTGATTACTGGAAGCAAAATTTCTGATAATAAAAGAAGCTGATTGGATTTATAATCACGACTAGACTATAAATACAGTTAGATGTCATATGATAAGATACTTCTGAAGTAGACACGATAATTTGTGAAACTACTTTGGGGGTATTTTTTTATAAAAAGACAAATAAATGTAATCAAATAAAATTTATAATTAATTTATCTCAAATGAATGAAAAATTGACTCCTATGTATTGGATAGAGGTATTGAATTCAATTATTTGAAACTGTTGTGGGTGCATTCAATGGGGGTCATTATTTTTTCAAACGCAAAAATTTGTAGTAAATAGAAAAAATTTAGACTATGATTAGTTAATTTTCTACCTAAAACTTAAAAAGAGAGATAATATGAAAAAATATAAACAACTAAATCTAAAAGGGAAGATGCTGGTCATACTGATACCAGTAGTTTTAGTATCTTTCATATTAACTTCATTGTTCTGGTACAACACAGCTAGAAACAATGCCGATGAATACTTAAATAACATCACAAAAGCTTATATGAGCGATGCTCAGAGTAATTTTGATTACATCATAACAGATACTTTTCATATGATAACTTTAATATCGCTGAATACAAAATCAATTGTTGAGCCAGTGAAAGAGATAAATAAGATTCCTTCTGATACCAAAGTTTTGAATTTAGATTACATAACCAATCATAGAAAGGTTAAAGATTTTATAACAACTATGAATGGCTATAAATACTATATTGTTGGTATTTCAATCGCATCGCTAAATGGATATGTTTATCAAACAAGTTCAATATTAAAAAATACGAATGAAATAATGCACATATGCAAAAATTTAGACCAAGAGAAATTGAAAACTTCTATGATAATGTTGTCTCCAATGCAAGTAGAGGGAACTTGGATAAAGCTACAAAGCGATTATGTAATCCCAGCAGTTAGGGGTATTTTGAACCCAGAAACTCAAGAGATTATCGGTTATACAATTCTGTATTTTGATTACAGTCTCTTAGAAACAATGTTTAGTAATAATTTGCCAGAAGGATCGCTTTTTCAAGTAACGGATAGTAAATCGAATATAATTTTTTCCAATACAGATGAAAAATTTGGTGAGAACAGTATCAGCACAAAGGAGTATAAATATTCTCAACTAAAATTAAAGGATGTTGATTGGACTCTCAATATAGCAATTCCAAGTAGCATTGTAATGAATAATATATATAAAACATTATTGAATACATTTCTGTTTATGATACCAATATTATTAATTCTTGCTATCCTTTTGGTTATAATAATCACTTCTTTTTCTAATAGAATAAAAGTAATAAGTGATACAATGAAGAAAGTATCAAAAGCAAAACATTTGTTAAAAATAGATGAGAGCGATAATAAAGATGAATTAGAAACTATCATCCTTTCATATAATGATATGATTGATGAAATAAATTTATTGATGATTCAAATAAAGAAAGACGAGGAACAAAAATCAGAGCAAAGAATAAAACTACTTCAAGCTCAGATCAATCCACATTTCGTTGCTAATACCTTAAATTCAATATCATGGATGGCAAAGAAACAAAATGCTAATAACATTGTTGGCTTAACAGATTCAATGAATACGCTGCTAAGAGCTCATTTGAAAATAGATTCCAAGTTTATTTCATTGGAAGAGGAAATCGAGTCTGTTAAAAGTTATATCAATATAATGCTTTTGAGTGGAAATTATGATTTTAGTGTAGATTATCAAATTCAGGAAGAGACAAAAGAAATATCAGTTTTGAAGTTTATCATTCAGCCTCTTGTTGAAAATTCAATCATTCATGGTTTCAGTGATGATGATTTATTAAAGGACAACATTTTAAAAATAAAAACTTATATTGAAGAAAACACTTTGTACATTGAGGTTTTTGATAATGGGAAAGGTATAAGTCTTCTTAAATGCAATAGTTTGTTGAATTTAAATTATGATAGGAAAAACACAACTTTGAACGGTATTGGATGTAATAACGTTAAAGAGAGAATAAAACTTGTCTACAAAGAAAAAGGTAATCTTTATATTGAAAGTAGAGAAGATGAATATACAAAGGTAACAATAGCCATAGATTTGGTTTGAAGAGATGGAGGATGATAAACGTCATGGATAATATTTCAGTAGTAATCTTAGATGATGATATTTTAGCTCGTAATACTATAAAAAGTTTATTAGAAAATACAAAATATGAGGTGATAAAAGAGTTTAAAGATCCTGAAACATTTTTAAAGTGGATCCAGAAAAATGACTTGGATTTACTTTTGTGTGATATGAGAATGCCAAAATTAAATGGGCTTGAGTTAATTGAGAGAGTACGAATTTCTCATAAATATCTCTCGATAATTGCCATAAGTAGTTTTGATGATTTTGAATTTGCTAGAGGTTGTTTGATTTACGGAGTTGAAGATTACTTATTGAAATCTAACTTAAATAAAAAAATATTGTTGTCAGTATTGAATCGAGTATGTAAGAAAAATCAAATAATTTCAAAAAATCAAGAAAACTTAACAAACCTTTTTGGAGAGAATGAAATACTGACACTTGAAAATGTAAATAAGAGAGTGAATATTGATTTTAATTCCAATTGTGTGGTTCCAATTCTTCTTACCCTCAGCTATCCGATAATTGAAACAAATAACTTTTCATCTTATAGGAAAGAGAACTTTCAAACTCTGATTGATATTATAAATCAAACACTTTTAAATAACTATCCTTATGTTCTGCAATTGGAAGATAATAACATAGTTACAACGTATCTGTCTTTTTCAAAAGGAAATGATATATCTTCTTTGATAGAGCGAATAAAGAAAAGCTTTATTGAAAAGGTACAAAGAAAGTCAAATAGGCTATTGGAGCTTAAGGTCATTGTTGCTGAAGATGGTACTTCAAATTTTGAATCGTGTTACAAAAAAAGATTTTGTCGGTTAGAAAAAATGCAAGATTTTTTATATTTAAAGGAAGATGAGAATAGAATTTCCTTAAATCTAAAGAATACAAAACAAACTCAAATTGAAGGCTACGTTTTCAAAGAACAATCAATAGAGATATTGAAATACTCAATTGAAAGTGGTAATGAAGACCTTTTAAACAATGTATTTGATTTAATATTTTCTGATATGTTTACCAGAAGAATTTCTTTGAATGCCTTAAAAGAAATTAGTAAAAAAATGTTAGAACTAACTGATAAGGATAAAAACATAATAGTTCCACAGATTGATAACATAACCAACTTTGTAAATTATATTAAAGATATATTTGGTACAAATTTACAAAAAAGAGTTGAAGAGCAAAAGCAGAATTATCCACCTGCAATATTTCAACTGATGATGTACCTCAAAAAAAATTATAAAGAAGATTACTCTTTATTTCAGTATGCGCAAACTATGAACCTAAGCTACACTCATCTTTCAAGAATGTTTAAAAACGAAACTGGATTGAGATTCTCTGAATATGCAAATGTTATTAAGGTGAATCATGCAAAACTTTTATTACTGGAGGAAAAGCACTCCATTAAATATATTTCAGAGCAGACAGGGTTCAAAGGATATAATTACTTTTTCAAAGTCTTTAAAGACATCGAAGGCTTAACTCCAATTGAATATAAAGCAAAAAATTGTAGTAATTAATAAATTATTATTAATCATAAGATGAGCTATATCTAATACAGTATAAGTATTAGGAGGTCTCATGAGAATTAAAAAAAAGAATGACAATCAAGCTTATCTTTATATATTACCTGCTTTTTTATTATCTCTGGTGTTTATATATTATTGCATAGGTTTTACTTTCTATTCTAGCTTTACAGATTGGGATGGGATGAGTAAAACAATGAACTTTGTTGGGTTAAAAAATTATATTAAAATCTTTCAGGACAAAACATTTTATATTGCAATAAAAAATAATATAACATTCTTTATTGGAACTGTTTTTATTCAAGCTTTATTGGGGTTTATTCTGGCTGTTTTAATAAAAGAAGGTTTGAAACTATCAAATGCTTTCAAGACAATTTATTTTTTCCCAATTGCTATGGCAACTTCAATTATAACAGGTATTTTTAGAATTATATTGAACCCTACCACAGGATCTTTAAATGTTATGTTAAAAAGTTTGCATTTAAACTTTTTGGCAAAGTCATGGCTGGGAAATCCAGACATTGCTCTTTTTGCAGTAATAGCTGTAAATATCTTTCAATGGATGGGTTTTTCAATGATAATTTACTATTCATCTCTTATGTCTATTCCTGACGATATATATGAATCCGCAAGTATAGAAGGAGCGTCGTTTTTTAGAGTTCTGTGGTCAATAACAAGACCTATGGTTCATTCTACCACAAATCTTCTTATAATACTTGGCATAGTAGGATCCCTAAAAACATTTGATATTGTAAAACTTCTTACAAATGGTGGACCAGGAAGATCAACCACTGTATTAAATACTTATTTATATGAGAAAGCATTTTCTAATTTTGCAGCCGGGGAAGCAGCAACAATTGGAATCTTTATCTTAGTTCTCTCTTTAGCAATGAGTTATTTACAGGTCAGAATATCTAAGGAGAGTTACTAATGAAAGAAAGGAACAAACATGTAATAATGTACATTGTTTTAATATTCTTTGCAGTTATTTGGATTTCTCCAATTTTTGTTGCAATAGAAAAATCATTACAAGTTACGGGTTTTAAAAGTTATATATCGGTTTTAACATATGATAAGATAAATTATTTTAAAGTTGTGTTAAATAGTCTAATTATAGCAGTATCAACAGCTTCAGTTGTGGTCTTGATTTCATCATTAGCAGCTTATGCTTTTTCCAAAATGAAATTTATTGGTAGCAAGGTTCTGTATCTATTATTTTTAGGATGTTTGGCAGTGCCAGCAGCAGCTGTAACAATGCCTCTGTTTTCAACAATAAAAAATCTAGGATTGATAGATACTAGACTTGGAGTAATACTTCCTTTGATAGCATTTAACACACCTATGATGCTTTTGATGATTACAAATTACTTTAATTCAATTCCCAATTCCTTACTTGAGTCAGCAAAAATTGATGGAGCCAATTCATTCATTGTATATAGGATAATTATAATGCCTTTAGCAATTCCAATAATCGCTAACGTATTGGTTCTGACATTTATTTATTCTTGGAATGAATATTTGATGCCACTGTTGGTTGTTAGGACTGAGGGCAAATATACAGTAACACTTGCAGCTCAATATTTTATGTCAACAACGTTTCAGAGTCCTGCAGATGTAGCAAAGATTTATGCTGCAATGCTACTTTTGACTTTACCGTCAATTGTCGTTTATATGTTCAGTCAAAAATACTTACAGGCGGGGTTGACCGCTGGAGCAATTAAGGAGTGATTTTATGAGATATTATAATAATCCAGTTTCAGATACAACAAAACCAGATCCCTTCATACTTCAAGTTGAGGGTGCATATTATTGCTATTCAACTCACACAGATGGAATCAAAGTGAGCATGAGTGATGATTTAATCCACTTTGAAGATAGAGGATTTGCTTATCAAAAGGAAGATGAAAGAGACTTTTGGGCACCTGCAACAATCTATCTAAATGGAATATATTATATGTATTTTTCTTCAGTAGATAAAATTAAGACTGATACCTTGGAAGAAAAACTGAAAGTTGCATCTTCGAGAAATCCACTAGGTCCATTCAGATTTGAAAAACAATTATTCAACTTTTTTTCAATAGATGCACAACCATATTTTCATAGAGGATCTTTATATTTATTTTACTCCACAAACGTGCTGGGCTGTGATGATGATATGCCTGGAACCTCAATTGTGGTAGATAAAATGATAAATCCATTAGAGGTAGAAGGACTGCCAAAAATAGTGGTAAAGCCAACGTTGAAGGATGAAGTCTTTCAAATAAATAGGTTTGATGATAATAGAGATTGGTACACAATTGAAGGTGCTTCAATTATTGAGAGAAATAATAAGCTTTATATACTTTATAGCGCAAATTCATACTTAAATGAGAATTATTTTATAAATTATAGTGTTGGAGACCTTAAGGAAGATTTAAGAGATATTGATTTTAAAAAATATCCCGATGATTATACTTATCATGCTCTTTTGAAAAAAAATAACTTGGTAGGTGGAACAGGTCATAATAGTGTATGTAAGGGACCAAATTTAATAACTGATTTCATAATATATCATGGAAGAAATAACGACATTGCTTTTGATATAGATAAAGAGCAGAGAACGATGAGAGTAGATCGACTGTTTTTTAATGGAGATAAGTTATATTGTGATGGTCCGTCTTTGAATAAAATAGAAATGCCTGATAGCCCTTTAAAATGTGAAAAAGACATTGTCTTGAGCAACAGTTCAAAAAAAATTGATATAGAAGGAAATTATATTTTAGACTTGTGGATCAAAGGAATACCAAGCCATTCAGGAATAAGGTTTGGTGTACTTATTGGTGAGAGATTAGACATTGAGCTGATTCAAGGTATTCCTTATATAAGTATTTATAGAGTGAATGGGAATATAAGGAGTAAAATTCAAGAGATAAAGATATCAAGTGATTTTGATTTTGAAGTTTCACATTGTTTCAAAATAAAAAAAATCTTTGATACCGTGTATCTTGAATTAGAAGATAACAGAAAGTTTAAGATAGAACTGAATTTATTAGATAATTTGGAGATCTATAGTTTATTTGGTAAATCTCAAATAATTAGTTATACGCTAAATTGGTATGATAATTTAGAAAATGAAACTTTGATATATTTAGATAACTTTTTTAAAATCAGTAAAAGAATAGAAATTATAGATAATCATATCAATTTAATAAATAATACAAGTATGAGAGCAAAGTGTATTGGAATTCATTCATTGACCGTTATTCCGCTTTCTAAAGATTCTTGTATTTATGTAAATGATAAAAAATATGATATTTTAGAAATATGTAATGTTGAATTCAATAAAAGAGAAAATGAAGAAATTTTGCTTACTTTTGATAAAGTACAGATTACAAAATTGGAATACAAAAAATTGCAGTGATTAGCAATTTTTTGTAAACCCTCTAGAAATAAAGAAATGATACTCTTTGAATATAAAGGAGAAGGATATGGAAAATAAAATCAAGAAAATGTTAATTTTGCTAATTGCAGTATTAACAATTACCCCAGTTTTTGCTCAAGGATCAAAAGAGAAATCACAGAGTGTAGAGGAAGGCCCTACAACACTTACTTTATGGTCATGGTTACCAACTACAATACAATGGGATGATATGGTAGAAGCTTTTGAAGCTGAAAATCCTGATATCATAATCAATTATACTCGTACTGAACAAAGTGACTATTTTGAAAAACTTCAAGTTGCAATGTCATCTGGAACAGGACCTGATATTTTTGGATTATCAACAGGAGCTCTAGTCAATCGCTATGCGACGTTTGCAGAGCCTATGGATACTCTTGCCAATCAATATATTCCAGAATGGGAAGATGTTATTTCAAAATCTGCTGTAAGCGAATGTGTTTCAGATAATGGAGTCCAAGTTGGAATGCCAATGTTAGTCGCTGGCATGGATTATTTGTTATACAATCAAACTCTTATGAAAGAGTGTGGAATTGATACAGTACCAACAACAAATGAAGAGATGCTTGATGCAACCAAAAAAATTAGAGCAAAGGGCTATATGCCAATTGCAATGGGAGCTGCAGATGATTGGCAAAATGTTGATTGGTTTGTTAATGTAAGCAACCAATTTGAACCTAATGCTGTTTATGAAGCTGAAGAGGGTAAAAGGAGTTTCACTGATCAATGTTTCATTGATACAGCAAATGCATGGGCATCTTTATTCTCTAATGGCGTATTTCAAGATGGTGCTTTAGGAGTTGTAACTTATCCAGATGCAAGAGACCAATATTTCTTTGATAGAAAATCAGTTTTCTTTGCAACAGGATCATGGCATGTAGGTGTTACATCAGTATCAAATCCTGAGTTGGTTGGAACGGAAATTCAAAAGCACAATGATGTAATTGGTATGACAATGTTTCCACAGATGGGACCAAACGAGTTTAGAGCAACAACAGGCGTTGATTTAATGTTAGGTGTAAATAAAGACTGTGAAAATAAGGAAGCAGCTGCTAAATTCATTAAATTTATGAGTATGGGAACCGGCCAACAGATTTGGATTGACTTACTTCAAGGATCTCCTGTAGCAAATACTATTTCCTATAATGGTAAAGTTGATGGTGAATTACAACAAGAAAGTATTGATAACTTAAATAGTTTTAATAGTAATGCTATTGGTTCAAGAAAACTTAAATATCCAGAGTTAGAAAAGGCAATTGTTGTTGCAATGCAAAATATTGCAGCAGGTGCAGATGCAAAATCTGAACTGAAAGCTGTTGAAAAAGTTTCTAACTCTATTGAAAGATAGCAGTAGTCCAGGTTATGCAACAAATAAGAACATGAACTTGTGGATAAAGTAATAAATACTCTGAAGTTCAAGAAAAATAGTCTTCTCTGATTAAAGTTATTGGAGAGGCTATTTTATTTGTCTAGAATCAAGAAATTTTTGGTTGATTGAAATTGTAAATGCAACCTTTGTGTTTGCAATACTAAATTTAGAATATCTAATTCTAATAAATGCATTTACCTTCTCAATTAACAAACAATAAAAAACTCTTTTTATAAATAAAATTTTTATTGAACTCTACTCTTTTTGGAGTTAAACTAAACTGAATAATGATATACATTTATCTCATAAAAAATATATGGAGC
>JBFHFI010000048.1:0-14470 GCA_041583675.1 Butyrivibrio sp.
AGAAATACAAATTATAGTTGTTTTTATTGTATCATTTTTATATTTTTATTTCAATCTTTAACACTTTTTTTAAGCTTTTATAATATATAACCTCTTATGTTTTAATTAAAAAAAGCACTTTTTAAACCAAAGTGATGTGACCCCCATAAGTTAGACTCTATAGCGAGGCAATGTTTTATTGCTTCGCTATTCTTTGTATGAACTATACTTTCGACTTTTTCTCGTAAATGATGTTACTTGTAGACCGAGTTTTTGAACCATTCTTTGAACTTTCTTTTTATTTACAACTATGCCTCGTTTTCTTAATTCACCATAAATTCTACGGTAACCGAAATCTTTGTTATTCTTACGAATTTCCATAATAATACCTTCGAGTTCAGTATCTGGATTTTTTCTATCAAATCGTTTCTGCCAATACATATATGTAGCTTTTGGAAATTTAGTGTATGAGAGAATATCTTTCAGTTTGAAATCTCTTCGGAGGCTGTGGATGACTCTTGCAGTTCTCTCAGACATGCTTCGTCCTCTAAACGCAACCTTCTCAGTTCTTTTAAATATGCATTCTCTATTCGAAGTTTTAAAAGCTCATCTTCAAGCTGCTTTACATGTTCAGCACTTGTATCTACTGGCGTAGATTTAGAAAATGATGGTATATTTTTTTCTTTATTTGATAATCCCAATGATTTCTTCCAACCTTTCTTCATAGGTCTCAATGCATCAAGACCAGCAATTCGATAATCATTTACCCATTTAGAAAGAAGTGCTGGATTGTTAATCTTAAGCGATAATGCTAACTCCTGATAAGAGACTTCACTTGATAAATATAACTCTACCACATGAAGCTTATATTCAAAAGAGTAATTAGTATATTTTCTTGAACGAAGTAATCCTTCATCTCCATAGGATTGATAATTATCAATCCACTTTTTAACATTAGATTCCACTGGAATACCATACTTATTGGCTAAGTACCTATGTCCACCATTACCAGTTAAATATTCAGTCACTATTTTTTTCTTAAATTCAAAACTATATGTTGCCATGAAAAAACCGACCTCCTAATCGTTAGATTTTTGGTCTAACTTTTGGGGGTCGATTCACTTGGGTTTAAAAAGTGCTTTTTATTATATGTTTATAAAACGTTTTTCAAAAAATGAATTGCCTTTTCATTTGTAGGATGATCAAACACCTGACTTGGTGGACCATCTTCCAATAACATACCATCTGCCATAAAAACAACACGATCGGCAACTTCTCTAGCAAATCCCATCTCATGTGTTACACAAAGCATTGTCATTCCCTGCTTTGCTAAATCTTTCATAACTGCAAGGACTTCCCCAACTAATTCTGGATCCAAAGCACTTGTAGGCTCATCAAACAACATAATTTCAGGTTCCATAGCTAACGCTCTTGCTATAGCCACACGCTGTTGCTGTCCCCCTGATAATTTACTTGGATAAACATCCATTTTATCTTCAAGTCCAACTTTTACTAATAATTTTTTTGCAATTTGAACTGCTTCTGCCTTTGTCTTTTTTCTTACATTAATAGGTCCTAACATAACATTATCAAGAACCGTCATATGTGGAAATAAATTAAACCTTTGAAAAACCATTCCCATCTCAAGAAGCATAGCCTTCTGTTGAGCCGGTGCAATTCTATGAACTGTTCTATTGTGTTCCCTGTGTAAAAATAATTCATCATTTATAAAAATCTTTCCACTTGTGATTTTTTCTAGCTGATTTAAAGAACGAAGATATGTTGATTTACCTGCTCCAGATGGACCAATAATACAAATAACCTCACCTTTTTTCACTTGAAGATTAATATCTTTTAAAACTTCCAATGATCCAAAATGTTTACTTACATGCTCCGTTCTTAAAATATATTCATATTCACTCACATCTGCACCTCCTACTCATAAATTGATAGCCTTTCCTCAACTTTATTGAAAATAAATGTAAAGAATGCAGTTATAACTAAATAAATTACAAGCGCTGGTATAAATACCATATAATCACCTTCACTAGTCATAATTGTTTTGGATATTGTTGTTATATCCATTAATGATATTGCAAAAACCAAAGATACATCCTTAATCATCATAACAAATTCATTACACAATGGCGGTATCATTCTTCTCACTGACTGTGGTATTACGATTTTTCCCATAATCTGTCTATAATTCATTCCCAACGCTTTTGCTGCTTCATGTTGACCCTTATCAATCGACTGAATTGCCGCTCTTACAATTTCTGCACAATACGCTGCTGAATTCAAAGAAAACGCAATTAATGCTGCTACAAAAGCTCCATAAAACACTGCATCTGGATTCGTGGAGCTAAATAATTGTTTCCATGCAAATCCAAAAATTCCCGGCAACGAATAATACACCACAAATAATTGAATCATCAAAGGTGTTCCTCTAAAGAAGAATATATAAGCACTACATATCTTCCTAAGAATTATATTTTTAGATATTTTTCCCAAGGCTAAAAATATACTTAATATAAATCCCACTATAATTGATAAAACCGTTAAAAGTAATGTTAATTTTACACCATATACCACGCTTTGTCCTCTACCAAGCATTCTATATGTATAATTCACCATTTTCCCTACAAAATGAGTCACTCCACTGTCTGCATTATAGGTATTTCCTGCGAAACCAATATAAGCTTCTCTTGTAGCATTTGCTCCCGATGTGGAAAAAGATATAAAATTAATGCAACCTAGACTATTATATGTTGTCACCAACGTTTTTCTAGTACTATCTTGTTCATCAATTACCAATTGCTTCACTTGATCAGATGCCTGGTCTAACATCTCTTGTTGTGAAGGCTTTATTATTGTTAAGACAATAAAAATCGCCAAAACTGCCATAATTACTATGGCAGCTACCTTTGACGAATGTTGCCATTTTTTAATGTCAACTATTCTTTTTATGATATTCATTCTTTATACCTGCTAACTCTTTTTTTTTAGCTTATACTAGAACTTATTCTTCTGAACCAAACCAATATGCAATATTATCTTCAAAAAATCCTTCATCTGTTAATTCTGCTATTGCTTCATTAATTGCTGTCTGAAGTTCTGTGTTATCAAGTCCCATTGCAACTCCAAATTGTTCAGCTTCCTCTGCATCCTCATAAGCCTTTATAAATGTATCTGGATTTGCTGAAAGATAACCATCTGCTACTGTTGAATCAACTACAACTGCATCTACTTCTCCATTTTCAAGCTGTGTAAAGCACATTGTAACTTTTTCATTTGCAACGATTGTAGCATTTAATGATCCTGTATCTACATAATCACTCATTAATGCATCTGAAGTTGTCTCTTTTTGAAGTGCAACTGAAAGTCCATCAAGATCTGAAAAACTAGCGATTTCAAGATCTGAATCTGCTAAAACAACTACGGCCTGATAATTGTTGATATATGGATCTGAAAAACTCATTGTTTCTTTTCTTTCGTCAGTAATTGTAACTGCTGAAATTACACAATCATAATTCACATCAATACCTGAGAAAATTCCATCCCATGCTGTATTGATAAAGTTAACTTCTACACCAAGTTTATCGCCCAAAGCATTTGCAAAATCAATATCGTATCCAATAGGTGTTACACCATCTTCTGCATAATCTTCAAAAGGTGGATATCCAATTTCAACTCCAATTGTAAGTACACCCTCATTCATAAGTGTTAGACCTGCGTCAACATCCTCTGCTTCCGTTGTTGACTCTTCTGCTGCTGTTGTATCTGCTACAGTTGTTGTTTCTGATTCTGATGCATCAGATGTACATCCTACTAATGAAAAAACCATTGCTGAAGCTAATACCAAAGATAATAATTTCTTTTTCATATATTTTTTCCTCCTAAAAAATATGGGAGCCTTACTATTTTCTAGTAAGACTCCCTTGTCTTATGAAAAAAAGTTAGCACATATCGAGGGTCGTGTCAACTCTGAAAGGTATTTTTTTTGTTTTTATGACATTTTTCGTATTAAAGAAGTAAATCACTAAACACAATATTACTTAAATCTATTCCTAGTTTTGTCAATTTAATATTATCCTCTTTTTCCTCTAACAAACCTTGCACACTGTATTTTTGTAAAACATCTCCAAAAACTTCCTTTATCGATTTTTCAAATCTTTCATAAAACTCAGATTTACTTACCCCTTGAATCATTCGAAGCCCTAAAAACATATATTCCGACATTTTATCTTCAATTGTTAATATATCTTTTTCTTTTATATTATGAATTGGATTTTTTAAATATTCTACTAAAATATCTGTATTTGAAAAACGAACTCCTTGCATATAAGAGGCTGAATTTAATCCAAATCCAATATACTGTCCACCCGTCCAATATATTTTATTGTGCTTACATTCATACCCTTTTTTTGCATAATTCGATATTTCATAGTGTTTATAATTTGAATTTGATAATATTTTTTTTGTTACTTCATAAATTTCACGTTCTTCATCTTCATCCGGAAATTGAAAATCTATTCCTTTTTGAACTTGTTTTGATAATTCAGTCCCTTCTTCAACAATTAAACTATAAGCAGATATATGTTCTGGACTTAAATTTACAACTGTTTCTAAAGTTTTTACCCAATTCTGCAATCTCTGACCTGGTAATGCGGACATAATATCAATATTTATATTAGAAAATCCTTGTTCTCTTGCCCATTTATAGGAATCTAAAAACTCCTCAAAAGTATGTATTCTCCCAAGATTTTTCAGCTCTTTATTATCTACAGATTGTAATCCAAAGCTAATTCTGTTAATACCTTTGTCATAATATGTCTTGAGTTTTTCTCTGTCCACTGTTCCAGGGTTACATTCTATAGAAATCTCACATTCCTTTGCAAAAACCAACTTATTTTTTAATGTATTTATAATACGAGCAATTAAGTCTGAATCCAAAATACTCGGCGTTCCCCCACCAAAAAAAACAGTCTTCACCAGATATGTACACTCTGATTCTTTGTTAAACTCATTGATTTCTTTACATAATGCATCTACGTAATCTCTATGGACTGTTTTATCCGCTGGCATAGAAACAAAATCACAATATATACATTTTGATACACAAAAAGGGATATGAATATATACCCCAATTTCATTTTGTTTTATCAATGCTTCCCCCCTTCTTATCTAATCCAATAATTTGTTAGCTCCTGTGCTTTTTCATTACGACTCTTTCTTATTTTTTTTCTTAAATATGAAAAAGTTTTTGCTTCTCCATATACTGCTAACATCCGCAATACCTTTTCTAACTCTTGTGCTGTGTTTTTATTAATTAAAATTTTATTTTTTCTACCCAAATAATAATTAAGAGGTTCTTTATTTGTATAATTCTCACCATAATATATTTTACTTGCTGCGATTCTATCACAAACCATTTCCACAAAATATCTTGTAGGCATTTCAACACCTTCAATTTTTTTAGATATTGCATTGTAATCATTCCAATGTTCATAATGATGTTTATTTCGACCCTTATGATGTAACCAAGCTTTTGAATACCCTCTTATCTCTCGTTCTCTTTCATTAGGACTTCTATCTCCCTGATAATACATAATTCCAGGAATAAATTCTGTTGGTCCATATTTAGATAAATCGTGAAATAAACCTTGGAAACCTATCCCAGCACGAAAACAATTTACAATCACCTTGTGACGATGTCTGGTAACCGTAAGAAAATGTTTTTTTGCGTTTTCTAAATAATTCTTCAATATAACACCTCTCTTATCTGTGCTTTAAAATTTTATGTTAATCTTCATCCAGTTTCAATACACTCATAAAAGCTTTTTGCGGTATTTCAACATTTCCTACCTGTCTCATACGTTTTTTCCCTTCTTTTTGTTTTTCAAGAAGTTTCTTTTTACGTGAAATATCTCCACCATAGCATTTTGCTAATACATCTTTTCTAAGTGCTCTTACAGTTTCTCTCGCTATAATTTTACCACCAATCGCTGATTGAATTGGAATCTCAAATTGTTGACGTGGTATTTCATTTTTTAATTTTTCACACATCTTTCTACCACGTTCATAAGCACTTCCTGAAAATACTATAAATGAAAGTGCATCCACTTCTTCCTTGTTAACCAATATATCTAATTTACAAAGATCTGATTTTTGATATCCTTTTAATTGATAATCAAAAGATGCATATCCTCTGGATCTAGATTTTAAAGCGTCAAAAAAATCATATATTATTTCATTCAAAGGAAGCACATATTTAATAAGTGCTCTTGTTCCTTCAATGTATTCTATTCCCAGATATTCTCCTCGTCTTTCTTGACAAAGAGTCATAATTGCGCCTACATATTCTGATGTTACCATAATTTCCGCATTCACCATAGGTTCTTCCATATAATCAATTTCTGTAGGTTGTGGTAAATTTGATGGATTTGTTAATTCAATCATAGTCCCATCCGTTTTGTGCACCCTATAAATAACTCCTGGAGCCGTTGTTACTAAATCTAAATTATATTCTCTTTCCAATCTCTCTTGAATAATTTCCAAATGTAATAAACCTAAGAATCCACACCTATATCCAAATCCCAGTGCCACTGATGATTCTGGTTCATAATACAAAGAAGCATCATTTAATTGCAGTTTTTCCAAAGCATCTTTTAAATCTTGATATTGTGCTCCGTCTGCTGGATATAATCCACAATATACCATTGGATTCACCTTTTTATATCCCGGTAAAGGTTTCTCACATTGATTATTTGCATCTGTTATTGTATCTCCAACACTTGTATCTTTTAAATTTTTAATACTAGCCATAATATAGCCAACCGTTCCTGCAATTAATTCATCACAAGGAATAAATTGTCCTGCTCCAAAATATCCAACTTCAACAACTTCAGCCTCTGCTTTTGTGGCCATCATTGATATTCTTGTTCCTTTTTTTACGGTTCCTTCCATAACCCTGCAAAAGACAATAACTCCACGATAGGTATCGTAAATAGAGTCAAATATCAAAGCTTGTAACGGTTTCTTAGGATCTCCTTCTGGAGGTGGTAATCTATGTACAATTGCCTCTAAAACTTCTTCTACATTTAATCCACTTTTTGCTGAAATCATAGGCGCATCCTGTGCTTCAATTCCAATCACATCTTCAATTTCTTCTTTTACTCTTTGAGGATCCGCACTAGGTAGATCAATCTTATTAATTACAGGAAAGACTTCAAGATTATGATCTATTGCCATATATACATTTGCTAAAGTCTGTGCTTCAATTCCTTGAGCTGCATCTACCACCAAAATGGCTCCTTCACATGCTGCAAGACTTCTTGATACTTCATAATTAAAATCCACATGTCCTGGAGTATCAATTAAATTAAATATATATTCATTTCCATCCTGTGCATGATATACAATACGCACAGACTGTGCTTTAATTGTAATTCCTCTTTCTCTTTCAAGATCCATATTATCCAATACTTGACTTTGCATCTCTCTATTGGTTAATAATCCTGTTTTTTCTATTATTCTATCTGCAAGTGTTGATTTCCCATGATCTATATGAGCTATAATGCAGAAATTTCTTATTTTACTTTGATCTATCTGTGACATAACGACCTCCGAAATTTTATCTTATTTCTAGAAGAGTATATCACATATTTTTTAGTTGTCGCAACGAAATTTATTATGTTATAATTTAAATATATAAAAAACAATTAGGATTGGTTATAAAATGGAAAAAAGAGAATATAAACGAATGCCTATCGACATACAAATAACTTTACAAGAAGTAAATTCTGCATTTGATTGTAGAAGTTTTTCAAATGAAAAAATATCCGCCAAGGCCGTAGATTTGTCTTCTACTGGTATTGGTTTTATTGCCAACATTTCCCTTACCATAGGGAAAACATATACCACTCATATTTTATATGGAGATTTTAATCCTTTTATTATCACTTTAAGAGTAATTAATAAAATTCCAGATCATCATAAATCTTTCAAATATGGTTGTGTTTTTGAAGGTAATATAGGCAAATTAGACCAAACTCCCTTTTTCGAATCTCTATATCAAAGTTTATATCTTTAATTTTAACCATCTTGATTTATTTTTAATTCTATAGTAGTATTAAATAGAGACTATTTTTCTGCTTTTATTAAGCAGCACACGTTCGCAATTTAGTATTTGCTATTAGGCGACACGAAAGGAGAATACTTATGGCAGTTTCATCCCTTGGTAGTTATGGACTAGGTCCTGACAATATGTCTACAGGTAGTTCTATTACAACAGCATCAGATAATCCTTCTGGTCTTGCCATTTCAGAGCAACTCACTTCCGAACAAAATGGATATGATGTTGGAGCAGATAATGCAGAACTAGGTAATTCAGCCATCAAAACAGCTGATGGTGCTTTGGCTAGTATTACTGATAATCTTCAAAGAATTAGAGAACTAAGTGTACAGGCATCTAATACAGCTATTTATACAGCTGATGATATAACGGCTATGCAAGACGAAGTAAGTTCATTACTTTCCGACATTCAAAACACAGCCACAACAACAACATTTAACACCAAATCACTTCTTGATGGAAGTATGGCTGATTTAAATCTAGCAACCAATCCAGATGGTAGTGGAATGTCCATTCAGATGTATGATTCCACCTTATCCTCTTTGGGTATAGAAAATTATGATTTAACAGGTAGCTTTGACATCTCAACAATAGATGACGCTCTTGAAAAAGTCACTTCTGCTAGAGCTTCTCTAGGTGCACAATCCAATGCTTTGGAATCAATTATTGGAAACAATAAAAACACTTCCGAGAATTTAACCGCTGCTAGTTCCACTTTGGAAGATTTAGATATTTCTGAATATGTATCTGAACAGCAAAAATCAAATATCTTGGAATCTTACAAAATATTTATTCAAAAACAAAAAGAACAACAGGATGAACAAGAAATTAAAAATTTCACTTTTTAATTTCCTTATCTAGAAGCCTATTCTATTATTATATAGTAGAATAGGCTTCTTTTATTGACACCATTTTTCAGCTATAGTAAACTATAAAGAATCGAATGATTAAGGAGAATCACATGACAACAGTAGGATTTATAGGTCTAGGTCTAATTGGTGGATCTATTGCAAAATCATTAAAAAAAGCCGATAGCACTATTTATATTATGGCATATAATAGAAGCCCTTCCTCTCTTGAAGAAGCCTTATCCGATGGCGGAATAGATCAAGCTCTATATGAGATTAATGATTCCTTCTCTCGCTGTGATATTATTTTTTTATGTACTCCTGTGGAGCTCAACTCTCAATATCTGAAAATAATAACTCCTTATATAAAACAAGGTTGTATTATAACTGATGTTGGAAGTGTGAAAGGCTATATTCATCAAACAGTATCTGATTTACATCTGGAACATTGTTTTATCGGAGGGCATCCTATGGCAGGGTCTGAAAAAACAGGTTACCAAGCTTCTACTGATATCTTATTAGAAAATGCATATTTTGCAATTACCCCAACTTCTGCAACAAGTGATACTGCTCTTTTTTTCTACATTTCTTTGGTAAAAAAAATGGGTGCAATACCAATTGTTGTTGATCCTCAAGAACATGATTATGCTGTTGCAGGAATCAGCCATCTTCCACATATCATTGCCTCTAGTCTTGTAAATATGATTCGTTTGAATGATACAACTGATGAATTAATGAAAATGCTTGCTGCTGGTGGCTTCAAAGATCTTACACGAATTGCTTCCTCTTCACCGGATATGTGGGCTCAAATATGTTCTACTAACAAAGTTCAGATATCTCAGGTACTTGAAAACTATATTGAATCCTTAACGACTATGAAAAATTATATTGATTCTGAAGAGGAATCTTCTATTCATACTCTTTTTGAAGAATCCAAGAACTATCGAGACTCTATTGACATTATGACCAAAGGTCCTGTTTTAAGAAACCATATATTATACTGTGATCTTGAAGATAAAGAAGGCTCTCTTAGTACCATAACCCTTCTCCTCTCTACTAATCATGTAAATATTAAAAATATAGGTATTATTCATAATAGAGAATATGAGCACGGAGTTCTATTAATTGAATTTTACGATGAACCTAACACCTTAAAAGCATATCAACTATTAACTAAAAATAATTATAATATTCATTGATTAAAAAAAATTATAATATTTTATAAATTTCCTATTGACATACGTCCATGTACATACTAGAATATAACAATATGTTTACATTGGATCGTCCGTGTCCGGCTCCACTGTAACAAAATATTATTATTTAACTATAATTGGAGGTGTACAGATTGGCTAACATTAAATCTGCAAAGAAAAGAATACTAGTAAACGCTAAAAAAGCTGAGAGAAATAAATCTATCAAGTCTATGATTAAAACTTCTGTAAAAAAAGTTGAAGCTTCTGTTGCTGCTGGAGACAAAGCTACTGCTGTTGAAGCACTTGCTTTTGCTACTTGCGAAATTGACAAAGCTTGTTCAAAAGGAATCTACCATACAAACAATGCTGGTAGAAAAGTATCTCGTTTAACTAACTTAGTAAACGGAATGGAATAATCCTATAAATTTCAAAGAACAGTGGCTGCCTGTTCTTTATTTATGCAAAAAAAGAGACTCACTGTAGTGAGGCTCTTTTTTTGTGTAAATCTATTTTCCTTGAATCATTTCTTTTAACCATTTCCCTGTATCTGACAAATCCTCTGTACTCCATCCTGATAATTTATTAGAACTAGAGCTAATCAAAGCGGAACCCTCTGCTTTATTAGAAAGATTCCAACCTACATATGATATATTATAATCATTAATAAGTGCTTTCCATTTTTCAGCTGAATCATAATCAATGCTTCCATTTCCAGAAGCCTCACATGTACTAAATTCAGAAATAAAAACTGGCGTTCCTGCAGCAACTGCTGTTTTTAATTTATTACGAAGTGCATCTTTGTGTGTGGCAGCATAAAAATGTAAAACATACATAACATTTTCAGATTGTTCTACTGGATTTGCAGCAACCAAATCTACATCCTGAGACCATGTAGGTGTTCCTACTAAAATAATAGCATCCTGATCTTTTTCACGAATCACAGCAATTAATTCATCCGCATACTCTTTTATTGTATTCCAGCTCGTTCCTCCGTTAGGCTCATTACAAATCTCATAAATCACATT
This sequence comes from Butyrivibrio sp., assembly GCA_041583675.1. Lineage (GTDB taxonomy): Bacteria > Bacillota > Clostridia > Lachnospirales > Lachnospiraceae > Eshraghiella. Next base: position 11,183 of record JBFHFI010000048.1, read on the forward strand.
GGGATAATTCTTATATCTATCTGCCATTTTTCCAAAAAAAACTTTTGCTGATTCTTTATTCGTATTAGGATCCCCATCACTTAAAATATGCCAATCTACAATAACATACATTCCTAATTCAATACAAGCATCTACTCCTTTGATTACTAAACTCTCTAACTCCGCTTGATTTCCTCCATTACAGTACCCATTATATTCTTCTGTATATAATGCCAATCTAATGACATTTGCTCCCCAATCATCTCTTAATGTTCGAAATGCCTCTACACTAATATACTGTGGGAACCAACCAATCCCATGCGAACTTACGCCTTTTAGCTGAAAAGCATTTCCAGACTTGTCAACCAAATCTGTCCCTTGAACCGACAATTGACCATGAATACTAACAGTGCTTCCAGCCTCTGAAATTGGAACTGTATTAATATTCTCTTCCTCTATTGTATTTGTATTATCATCACCTTGAACTGCATTTTCTTCAGTAGGCGTCTTTTTTATTGTTGTATTATTTTCATCTATATTTTCCAAAGTATTTTCTGGAATATCTACATATTCAGATTCTTCTCCCCGTTCTAATATCTGACCTTCAACATAAAAATCTTCCATTTTATCATTTGAAATAAACACAAACCCTATATCATTTATCGCTTTCCCATTTTCTATTACTTGATTATATTCATAGGGTATTATTTTAAATTCATGATTTATTAATTCAAATTCGCAATTCCATGCACTTTGAACAGAAACTCCATCTTCCAATACTACATTTACTTCCCATAAATTTATACTTTGTCCAGATGTATTAACAACACTTACATCATACTGATTACTATAAGTACCATCTCCATTTTCCCAACTACTTGATATAACAAATTCAACCTTTAGCTCATTTGTTTTTTCTGTTTCGTCTTTTACATCTTCTTCCATGTTATCTTCTGCATCTTCTTCTATCACTGCAACAGTCTCCGTCTCCTGATTTAAATCGTCTTCAGAAGTATTTTGTTTTGTAGTCTGCGCTTCTGTTGTTATCTCCTCTTTTAAATTACTTTCATTCCCTTTAAAATGAAAGAAAATAATAATACCAATTATTATTCCTATTATTAAAATACAAATACCCATAATCCATTTCATTTTACTCATAAACTCCCCCTTATGAAATAATACATTTTATAATAATCATCTCTATAATATACTTATCGTCTGCCACGCCTGTTTTAATATGCTGTTCTGCTTCCACACACTCTTCCAAAAATCTTCTAAGCTGTTGTTTTGTAAATCCATTTGACTGCGTAATATATCTTCCAATAAAATATGATGGAACGCTTACTTTCTTGGCCATTGTATCATTACTGTATCTTTCTTCCTTTAATTCTTTTATTGCCAAAAGAATCGCAAAATGTCTACTTAATAGGGCCAGAATTTTTAGTGGTGCTTCTTTTAAAGAAAGCAAATCTCCATACAATCTTATTGCTTTATCCTTATCCTTAGCTCCTATAGCATTCATCATATCAAAAATACGATCCACTGTTTGAGACATGCATACTGCCTTAATATCTTCTAATGTAATCTCCGTATCATCACCTTTATAAGAAATTAATTTTTCTGCTTCATTACTTATATTTTCCATATCCAGACCTGTACTTGCAAGAAAATATGCCATTGCTTCCTTGGTAATTTTCTTTTTTGATTTGCCAAAAACACGTAACAACCAATCACTTATCTTTCTTTCAGTTTGGGTTTTCATTTCACAAACATAACCCATATCTTGTATTAATTTATACAAACGATTTTTTTTATTAATTTCATTTTCAATAAAAAGAATATATGTAGAGTCTGGAATATTTTTAATAATTTTCTCCATGTATTCTGCTGCCGATTTAAATAATTGACTATTTTCTATAATAATTAATCTTCTCTCAGAAAAAAAAGGAATTGTCTGACTTATGTCATTAATTTCTTGCAAAGGAATATCCTTTCCATCATAATAAGAATAATTCATATCATCGTCTCCAATAATTCCTTGCTTTAATTTGAGTTTATATAATTTTTTAAGATATGCTTCATTCCCATATAACAAATAGCAGTTTGAATAACTATCCTCTTTAATTTGTTTTATAATCTTTTCCATAAGACCCCTTTATATTTCAAAATCTATTGTCTTTTTCATTCTAGCATATAAAAATATTCATGAAAAGCTTTGATTCATTTAACCTTATAAATTACAGCGCCTTCAATATCTGTTCTTCGAATCGAACTCCCTATTCCTGTAATATGTTCCAGGGAGCTCTCACTCGGATGCCCATAGACATTATTTAATCCACAAGAAATTACCGTCTCTTCCGGGTTTACTGCTTGTAAAAAAGCCTCTGAATTAGAAGTATCAGAACCATGATGGGCTGCCTTTAACACTGTAAATGAATCATATTCACATACGGTATCTATTAAATCTAATTCTTCATTTTCTGAAATATCCCCCGTTAATAGCATTCGAAAATCTTCATAAGTAACTACCAATGTTGTTGAATAACAATTTCTATCCAATGTTTCATATTGATAACTAGGATGTATACATTGTATTACACATTTTTCATCCCGTATTTCAATTCCTTGGTATATTAATTCAACCTTAATATCCTTCGATTCTGCCAAATCATACAATTCCATATAAGCATCATCTACCAATGTTGTAGAGGGCATTAATAATGTTTTAATATGAATTTCATTTTCTATAATTAATTCTTTTAATCCACTAATATGATCATTATCACAATGGGTTACTATTGCATAATCAAGGCAGGTAATTCCCTTGGAAAGCAAAAATGGTTCTAATGTATATTCATACAATTTCAAATTATCCGAACTACCACCATCCACTAAAATAGATGTCCCATTTTGTGTCCTTATAAATATTCCATCCCCTTGTCCCACATACAAAAAATCCACTTCAAAGTAATTATTAAATCTAAATATAATAACCATTATAATGGTTGGAATAAATATCATATGAAAAGGTTTTCTTGTATTTTTTAAAACAATTAGTATCATAACCAAAAAAATATAATAGAAAAATATTTGTATTATATGTGGCTGTCCAAAGGTTTGAACAGAAAATGGAATCTTCATATTCAATACACATATAATTTCATATAGTTTTAAAATATATACTCCAGGCCCTATGCAAAACATTCCTAGGGGAACTGAAAACAAACCTATACAACCTCCTGTAATTGCAGATACCATTAATATTGGCATTAAGGGAATTACTAGCATATTAATAATCACAGAAAATAT
>JBFHFI010000049.1:0-14308 GCA_041583675.1 Butyrivibrio sp.
ATTTAATTATGTTGCATCTGAAGATACAACTCTTCAACGTTTTAAATATTCCAATCAAAATGATCTTATAAAAATTTGTGATACATTCCCAAAAGATTATGGCAAATTTGTTATTTTACAAAATCGTTTTATTGTCGAAATAATTAAGACCTATCTTTTACTTACTCTACAGTGTAAGAAAAAAGAAAAAACTTCTAATCTTACTTCAAATGTTGATAAATTCGCACTTGACAAATTCAATTCCTTAGCAGGAATTCCTAATGACCTTGCCGAAAGTTTCTACAGTGCCAGCAAGGTTGTATCTTCTGCTTATTTATATGAAAGCTCTGCTTTTGCAAGTTCTATCAATGATATCTGTTTACAGATGGCTGAAGCTTTGGATATTAATATTGATTATATCTTTAAAGAACCCGATATTGAAATTCCAATTGTTCCTGAACCCTACGAAGAAGATGATTATAATGATGACGAAATTCAGATATACGTTAAAAATTCTGCGTATAAGATTATTTCTTATGCTGAATTTGAAGATGATAAAGAAATGGACATAATCAACAATCTTAATCATTTTAAACTTTTAAATAATAAATCTGCAACGGACGAGTCCTCTAGAAGGATTCGAAGAGAACTGACAGAAAATTTTTACACTCTATACCGAAAATTGTTTTTAAAGGCAATCAATGAAGACTTTATTCCTTCTGAAGTTGTTATGTTTCTCAATTTTGGGTATTTAGACGAAGAATTAATTGGAATTGATAATGCTGTTGAACTATTTAAACTTTCTCAAAATATAGAAGACCTTTGTACAAATAGTCATGTATATACCATCTTTTATTGGTTAAGATTAATCTTTTGGGGAGAAAAAGAGCCTTCAAAAAATGGTCTAGAACAATCTTTTGAAGAAGCAATGCGTGAAAAACATAGAAACGATTCCTCAAAAGCTTCATTAAACGAATTATTAAATGACACTGATGAAAAATTATCTTTTGAAATTGAAAATATGTTTATGAACTCACATAGAATCACATATGGTCATGTCAGTACCTTTACACCTATTTTAATATCTGAAAATTTATACAAACCAATTAAACAAAGTTTTCTTTCTGCAGAAGCTGTTATGAATACAATTAACATGATTCGATCTATTGATTTTTCTGTTTTTTATAGATCTACTATTTTTTCAGATGAATCCGCTGGTATCGGAAGAGAATTTGTTTACAAAGAAATTCTTCCTGACATTATTTTAATGCCTTGCATTGGAACAAATGGTCTTATGTGGCAAGAAATTGAAGGTAGACAAAGAAATTCATCAGGACGATTTATGTTTCCAATTCTTTGTAACACCTCTTTTGACTCCTTGATTATTTCAGTTATCGGAAAATTTCGATGGGAATTATGTAAAAGAATTCAAGGTGCCTATTGGAATAATCTTACCGAAAAATCTTTGACATCAGAATATTATGATTACCTTCAATTTTATAAAAAAAATAGGGATTTAGGGGAAGCCGCAAAAGAAAAAATAAAATCATCCCTGATTAATAATCGTAATAATTTCAGTTTAGTCTTTACCAAGGACTATGAACAATGGATTTTATTTGAAGCAAAAGGAATTGGCCGTTTAAATAAAGTTTCCAGATTAGTATTTGCAAAGTATTGTCCTTTTAATAGTCATCTACGTGAAGAGTTAAAATTAAACCCTCTTTTTGCAGAATCTATTTTACAATATGAACGAATTACTAATTTTCACAAAAAAAGAATCAATAATATTTGCACTTTACTTGATCAAAAAAGCACTCCAATTCCAAGAGAAATTCGTGAAACTCGAGCCTATTTAAATAAATAATTAAAAATCCCCAATAAAAGTAAATAAAAACTTTTATTGGGGATTTTTTAATCCCTTATATGAGTAATCAAGTTTTCTTTTGCTTTAGAAATATGTTCTGCTGTTAAAAGTTCTGCAAGATTTCCATCTTTTTTTCTAATTGCTTCTAGTATTGCTCTATGTTCTGCTACTGACTTTTCTGCTCTTCCTAACGCCTTCATAGAAATACTCCTAGCGTATTTTATATTATTATGAAAATTTGAAAGAGTAGCTTTTAAAGTTCTACTTCCAGAAAACTCATATAGAAGTTCATGAAAATCACTATCTAGTTCCCACAATTGTTCTGTATCATTTTTCAACAGATAATATTCTTGAAGATCTACAATTTTTTCTATTTCTTTTATCACCACTTCATCCTTATTCTCAGCACATAATCTTGCAGCCAGACCTTCAATTCTAATTCTAATTTCATAAATATCTTCAATATCTTTTTCAGATAACCCTCTTACAACTGCTCCTTTATTGGGGATATTATAAATCAGCCCCTCCAACTCCAACTGCATAAAAGCTTCTCTAACAGGTGTTCTACTCACGCCTAATTCATTTGATATTTTAATTTCATTAAGATTTTCTCCATCTTTATATTCTCCATTTAAAATTGCATTCTCTAATGCTTGAAAAACTTTAACTCTTAATGATGCATTATCTTTATTAAGTATCATGTTAATCTCCTATTTTATGCCTTCAATATATTTTTTAACTAAAACATCTAATTCTTCATCACTTATCAGTGTAATTCTTCCATTCTCATATTCCTCATCAATCCATTCTTTTATTTTCACAATCCCTGGATGTTGCTTATTTAAAGCCTTATCTTCTTTTAATCTATAGATTTCATTAATCTTGCAAGCAATCCCAGCTAATCCAGATACATTACTCAAAGCCACTGAAGGTGCTCTATTTAAAATTTTCCCCGTATCAAATATATTATATATCTCTACATCTTTTAGCATTCCATCAGCATGAATACCCGCCCTTGTAACATTAAAATTTCTACCAGCAAAAGGTGTCATTGGTGGCAATACATAATCTGTTTTCTCCGCAAAGTAATCTGCAATCTCAGTAATTACTGTGGAATCCATACCATCTAGACTTCCTTTTAATGAGGCATATTCAAACACCATTGCTTCCAAAGGTATATTTCCTGTTCTTTCTCCAATTCCTAATATTGAACAGTTTACTGCTTCTGCTCCATATAACCATGCCGTTGTTGCATTATCAACCGCTTTGTAAAAATCATTATGTCCATGCCATTCTATCATATTACTAGGAACTCCTGCATGATGCTGCAATCCATAAATAATTCCTGAAACACTTCTTGGCAATGCAACTCCTTGATATGGAAGACCATATCCCATAGTATCACATGCACGTATTTTTACAGGTATTTTACTTTCTTTTGATAATTTCATTAATTCCTTGGCAAAAGGAATTACAAACCCATAGAAATCAGCTCGTGTAATATCCTCAAAATGACATCTTGGAACTAGACCTTCTTCTAGTGCATCTTTCACCACTCCTAAATACATATCCAAAGCCTGCTTTCTATTCATACCCATTTTATTAAATATATGATAATCTGAACAGCTTACTAAAATTCCAGTTTCTTTAATTCCAATATTTTTTACAAGTTCAAAGTCTTTTTTTGAAGCACGAATCCACGTTGTGATCTCTGGAAACTCATATCCAAGATCCATGCATTGCAACAACGCATCTCTATCATTTTTTGAATATACAAAAAATTCTGTTTGACGAATAATCCCTTTAGGACCACCTAATTTATGTAAAAGTTTATAAATATCCACCATTTGTTGTGTTGTAAAAGGTGATCTAGATTGCTGGCCATCTCTAAATGTTGTGTCTGTAATATAAATATGTTCCGGCATATCCATAGGTACTTTCCTATAATTAAATACAGTTTTGGGAACTTCACTATATGGAAAAACTTCCCTAAACAAATCAGGACTCTCTACATTTTGAAGTTCATAAGTATAAGGATCAAATTCCAATAAATTACTTTTTTTGTTAGGCTTTATTTTTTTCATATTTTTCTCCAATTCCTATATTGTATATTTGTATACAATTATACAATATGGGAATTTTCTGTCAATCTTTTTTTGAAACAAAAAAAAGATATCTCTTTTAGATATCTTTTCAACTCCTCGAGTAGGACTCGAACCTACAACACCACGGTTAACAGCCGTGTGCTCTACCATTGAGCTATCAAGGAAAACTTTTTAAATTAAATATAATTCGGACGGAAAACCGTCCAAATTATATTATTATATTAGATATTAGCTTTTGCTGTTTCTGCAAGTTTTGCAAATGCAGCAGCATCATTTACTGCAAGTTCCGCTAACATTTTTCTATTCATTTCTATCCCTGCATTCTTAAGACCGAACATCATTTTACTATATGATAATCCATTTATTCTTGCAGCTGCATTAATTCTTGTAATCCACAACTGTCTCATCTGTCTTTTTTTCTGCTTTCTTCCAGCATATGCTGATGTCAAAGCTCTCATTACAGACTGTTTAGCAACTCTATATTGTTTTGATCTAGCTCCTCTATAACCTTTCGCTAGCTTTAATGTTCTATTATGTCTTTTTTTAGCGTTTTGTCCACCTTTAATTCGTGCCATTGTACGTCTTCCTCCTTCAAACCATAATTACATGTATGGTAAAATTTTCTTCATATTCTTTACATTTGTAGCATCAGTCATTGCTGCTTTTCTAAGATTTCTTTTTCTTTTTGTAGTTTTCTTTGTTAAAATATGACTTTTGTTTGCTTTCATTCTCTTAAGCTTTCCTGTTCCTGTCATCTTAAAGCGCTTTGCTGCTGCTCTACTTGTCTTCATTTTTGGCATGATAAAATCCTCCTTAATAAATTACGAATATATTGTTTTAATGCTTTTCAGCTAAATACATAGCTATACTTCTTCCTTCGACCTTTGCTGGTTTTTCAATGACAGCACAATCACTTAAAAGTTCAGCAAAATCGTCAAGTATATGTTTACTAGCATGCATATGTGCCATTTCACGTCCTCTAAATCTCAATGTAACTTTTACTTTATCACCTTTTTCGATGAATTTCTTTGCCGCATTAACCTTTGTCTTAAGGTCGTTTTCTTCAATATTTGGAGATAAACGAACTTCCTTAATCTCGACTGTTTTCTGTTTCTTTTTGGCTTCTTTGATTCTTCTTGCCTGTTCATATCTATATTTACCATAATCCGCAAATTTACATACTGGTGGCTTAGCATTTGGAGATATCTTGATTAAATCAAGTTCCAATTCTGCCGCTTTTGTCATGGCTTCTCTCGTTGGCATAACCCCGAGCATCTCACCATTTTCTCCGATAACCCTAACTTCTTTCTCTCTGATCTGTTCATTAATCATTAAGTCGCTAATAGTAGTACACCTCCATTAAATATTGAAAATAAAAAAAACGAATAGAATATCTATCCGCTTCAAAAATGCCTATTGGCATAATATTTGCAAAGCCCTTATACGGCTTATATTTTAACCCAGGACATAACACATGCCAAGGTGAGAGCGGATACTCTTCTTTACAACTGTTACAATATATCATTTTACCCATGTATTGTCAAGTAATTTTTGTTACGTTTCTCACATAAAACAATTGCCTTATCATCTGTCATATGATATTATATTACATAGTTTAATAATCTACATAACAAAGGAGATGTACTATATGCGTGACTTTATAATATCAACAGATAATAACTGTGATTTACCTGCAGATTATATTATGCAGAACCAAATTGATATTCAATCATTATTCTACCAATTTGACAATGGAGAATTATATAATCATTTTAATCAATTAGAGCCTCAATTATTCTATAGTAGAATGCGCAACGGAGAAATGCCTTCCACAATGGCAACGAATCCTGAAGATTCCAAACTTTCATTTAAAAAGATAATCGATAAAAATATCGATATTATACATATTTCATTTTCATCAGCCCTTAGCTCCACTTATCAAAACACAGTAATTGCTGCAAATGAAATTACGGAAGAATACCCTGAATGTAAAATAACAGTCGTAGATTCTCTTTGTGCTTCTATGGGACAAGGATTACTTGTATATAAAGCTGTTGAGTTTATGAAACAAGGACATTCTTATCAAGAAGTGGTTGATTATATTGAATCAACTAAAGGACGCATTTCCCATCAATTTACTGTTGATGATTTATTTCACCTACATAGAGGTGGACGTGTTTCTAAAACGGCTGCTGTTGTCGGAACTCTAATTAATGTTAAACCTTTACTTCATGTAAATGATATCGGTCAATTAATTCCTGTAGATAAGACCCGTGGTCGTAAAAAATCTTTAATTGCCTTAGCTGATAACATGTTTAAAACAATGGGTGATAACGATAATTCCGTTATTATGATTAGTCATGGTGATTGTTTAGAGGATGCTAACTTTCTTGCTTCCATTATTAAAGAAAAATTCCCTGATATAAAAATTATTATAAATTATGTTTGTGCAACCATTGGGGCACATTCAGGACCTGGAACTATGGCTCTCTTTTTCGAAGCAAACCAAAGATAATTTATATGTTTAATAAAAGGATTCACTCTCATGTTAAATTTATGAGAATGGATCCTTTTTCTTTTTATTATTCCACTATTTCAAAAGTGTCGTAATATTTAAACCAAGCTTTTGCAAGAATTCTATCCCTTGTTACATTTCCCCATGATCGAGAATCATCTGAGTAATTACGATTATCTCCCATCATAAAATATTCATCCTCCCCCAAAACATAAGAGGTATTATTTTCTGGCGCTGTCGGATTTGGTGTTTCATTTAGATAGTCTTTTTCTTCCAAATAAAATATCTGTCCATCTTCTTGATGAATAAATACTTGTCCCGCCCTAATTTCCACTGTTTCTCCTGGCAATCCGATTACCCTTTTTATATATAATGTATCCAAATCTTCTGGATTTGGTGTTTTAAATATAACAATATCTCCTCTTTGAGGATCCGAATAATCATATATAATTCTATTACCTATTAATCGATCTCCCTCTTGAATAGTTGGTATCATAGAGCCACTAGGGATTCTAGCATTTATAATTGCAAAGGTCGTTAATAAAAATGCAATTAAAACTCCTAAACCAATTACAACTATATATTCCAATATTGTTTTTCTTGCTTTTTTTTTTGAATTTTGAGGATGCTTCAAGATTTTCATTATACTCTCTTTCACTATCACTCTCTGACGCCAATACAATTCGTTCCTCTTCATATCTTCCAGACATAAAATCACCTTTCCGAACTTGATTTATTTAAAATAGTTAACCCCAGATTCAAATACCTTCATATCTTGCTCTCCAACAATATTAATTGCAACTGCTTTTCCTTTTCTTTCCACATGAGCCATTTTACCAAAAATTCTTCCATCAGGACTTGTAATTCCTTCAATACTTCTATATGAACCATTCGGATTCCACTCTTCATTCATTGTAGGATTTCCATCTAAATCCACATACTGGGTTGCTATCATTCCTTGCTCAAATAAATGCGTCAACCACTCTTCACTTGCAACAAATCTACCTTCACCATGGGATGCCGGACTACAATACACATCTCCTGTTACAGCTTCTGTTAACCATGGGGATTTATTAGAAACAACTTTAGTATATACCATTTTCGAAACATGACGTCCAATTGTATTCATTGTTAAAGTTGGAGAATCATTTTTTTGCTCTGTAATTTTACCATAAGGAACCAAACCAAGTTTAATCAGTGCTTGAAATCCATTGCATACCCCTAGAACCAATCCATCTCTTTCATTTAATAATTTTTCAATTGCATTTTTTATTTTTTCATTTCTAAATGCTGTTGCAAAAAACTTTGCAGATCCATCCGGTTCATCTCCTGCTGAAAATCCTCCTGGAAACATAATAATTTGTGATTGTTGAATTGAATTCTCAAAAATTTCTACAGATTCTCTAATATCTTCAGGTGTTAAATTTTTCAATACTTTTGTAATTACATTTGCCCCTGCATTTTCAAAAGCCCTCGCACTATCATATTCACAATTTGTTCCTGGAAATACTGGTATAAATACGGTTGGTTTTGCAATTTTATTTTTACAAATATATATACTATCTGTTTTATATATCTCAGATTCGATATTTTTACCTTCTTTAATTGCAATTGTAGGAAATACCTTTTCCAAAGGTTTTTTCCATGTTTCTAATGCCTGTTGAATTTCTATATGTTCTTCTCCATATGAGAATTCATTTTTATTCGTAATTTTTCCTACTACTAGATGCGCACAATCTAATTTTTCCAAGCTTGCTGCATCTACTTCTGCAAGAATACTTCCATACATTGGTGCAAATAATTTCGATGCGGGAACTCTTGTATCTATTTCTACTCCAAGCATATTTCCAAAGGCCATTTTACTAACTGCTTCGATAATTCCTTTTGCATTTAATGTATATGCACTTAATATTGTTTTATCCACAATTGCTTTTTTTACACTTTTAAAAATTCTTGAAATTTGATCATATACTGGCAAATCATACTGATCTTTTTCAAGTTCAAATAGCACAATAAGATTTCCTGGCGTCTTAAATTCAGGTGTGATAATTTCCTGATAATTGGCTGTATTTACAGCAAAAGAAACCAAAGTATTCGGTACATCTATATCATTAAAAGTACCTGACATACTATCTTTACCACCTATAGAAGGTAGCCCAAATCCCATCTGAACATCAAATGCCCCTAAAAGAGCTTTCATTGGTTCTCCCCATCTTTTAGCATCTGCTGTCATTCTTTTAAAATATTCCTGAAATGTAAATCTTATCTTGGTATAATCACCACCTGCAGCAACAATTTTTGACATAGATTCTATTACAGCATAAACTGCTCCATGATAAGCACTCCATGATGAAAGATATGGATCAAATCCATAGCTCATCATGGTAACCATATCTGTTTCACCTTGTAAAACTGGAAGTTTAGCGACCATTGTCTGTACTTCTGTTAACTGATATTTTCCACCAAAAGGCATAAATACAGAACCTGCTCCAATAGAACCATCAAACATTTCTACCAACCCTTTTTGAGAACATACATTTAAGTCTTTCAAGGTTGAAATCCAAGATTCTTTTACATTTTCTATTTTAGGTTCCGCAAATAATCCAGCTGTTTCATCTGGCATTTCAACAATAACATCTGTCTCCTGATGTGCTCCATTGGTATCAAGAAATGCTCTGCTTATATTTACAATTTCAGAGCCTCTCCATTCAAGCACAAGTCTTTTTTCATCAGTAACAATTGCTACTTCTACAGCTTCAAGATTTTCTTCATTTGCAAATTTCAAAAATTCAGCAACATCCTTAGGGTCAACTACAACCGCCATTCTTTCCTGTGATTCTGAAATTGCCAACTCTGTTCCATCTAGTCCTGCATATTTTTTTGAAACTTTATCTAATGATACTCTTAAACCATCTGCTAATTCTCCAATTGCAACAGATATTCCACCCGCTCCAAAATCATTACATTTTTTTATAAGCAAACTAACTTCTGGTCTACGGAACAATCTTTGTATTTTTCTTTCCGTTGGGGCATTTCCTTTTTGGACTTCTGCTCCACATGCTTCTATGGATTCTTCTGTATGCACTTTAGAAGACCCTGTTGCTCCACCACAACCATCTCTTCCTGTTTGTCCACCTAATAAGATAATAATGTCTCCTGGGTCTGAGCTTTCTCTTATTACATCTTTTCTTGGTGCTGCACCCATTACTGCACCAATCTCCATACGTTTAGCAACATAATTAGGATGATATATCTCTTTTACATATCCCGTAGCAAGTCCAATTTGATTACCATATGAACTATAACCATGGGCCGCTTCTCTCACAATTTTCTTTTGTGATAATTTTCCGCTCATTGTTTGTTCAATTGGTAATGTTGGATCAGCAGCTCCTGTAACACGCATGGCTTGATATACATAGGTTCTTCCTGATAACGGATCTCTAATCGCTCCACCAAGACAGGTAGCAGCTCCACCAAAAGGTTCAATTTCTGTTGGATGATTATGTGTTTCATTTTTAAAGTTAATTAACCATTCTTCTTCTTTTCCATCTATGACTACCGGAACAACAATACTACAAGCATTAATTTCATCTGAAATTTCCATATCTTCAAGTCGTCCGTCTTTTTTTAATTTTTTCATTGCCATTAATGCAATATCCATAAGACAGATAAATTTATCATCTCTTTCTTGATATAATTCATGGAATGTTTCTTTATATTTCAAAAAAGTTTCTGTAATTGGCTTTTTATAATAACCTTCCTGAAAATCTATATTTTTCAATTCTGTAGAAAATGTTGTATGCCTACAGTGATCTGACCAGTAAGTATCTAATACCCTTATTTCTGTCATAGAAGGGTTACGAACCTCTTCCAATTTAAAATAATTTTGAATATGTAAGAAGTCTTTTAATGTCATTGCGAGACCAAGTGATTGATATAATTCTTGTAATTTTTCAATATCCATATCTATAAATCCATCAAAAATCAAGACATCTTCTGGTTCTTGAAATTTCTGCACCAAAGTATCTGGCTTTTCCATAATTGCTTTTCTAGAATCCACTGGATTAATACAAAAATTTTGGATTTTTAAAAATTCTTCTTCTGAAATTATTCCCTTTATTATATAAATCACAGCCGTTTTTATAACTGGAGATTCATCTTCATGTAAAAGTTTCATACATTGTACTGCACTATCAGCCCTTTGATCAAATTGTCCTGGTAAATATTCAACACCAAACACTCTTTCATCACTGGCGATTTCAACCTCTTCTTCATAAACGCTATCAACTGGTGGTTCGGAAAATACTGTACCCAAAGCTTTTTTGTAGGTCTCTTCAGTAATATTTTCTATATCATATCTTATTAAGACTCTAACATTCGAAACCGTATTAATTCCTAAATAATTACTTATTTCCTCACTTAGTTCTTTTGCTTTTACTGCAAATCTTGGCATCTTTTCAGAATAAACTCTTCTTACATTACTCATTGAAATCTCCTTTTGTCTTCTTTCATTCAAAATTTTATATTTGTTATTCATGTAATCTACGAATTACTTTATAAACCACCGCATCTTCCATTACTGTTGGTTCTGTATGTGCAAAGAAAACTAAACCCTCTGTAGGTGACAATATTTGTTCAATTATTTCTCCTGAGAAAGGATCAATAATCTCTCCCATTACGTCTCCTCGATATACTGGATCTCCTGGTTCCACTAATTTTTTATAAAATCCAGCTGAATTTGATAATATAGGCAATAAATCCGCTTCATTAATCACTTCTGCAATATATCCACTATGATTATTATATTTTATAACACCCATTCTTGTTAAAAATCGTAACATAGATGCCACAGATTGTCGAGCCGACACATGATCAATATAATCTGTACAATTTGTATAAATAGAAAATGCGCTTGTTCCACTCATTTGCCAATTATAATTTAATGTCGTTGTATCCATAGGCTTTGGTTTACGAATTACTACAAAGGGCAATCCAAATAAATTTGCCAAACTAGGATTTTGAAATCCTGTTTCCATCATTCTAACATGGGGAACAAATTTTCCAGGCATATAAAAACTTGTTAATTGAATTCCATAAGTATATCCCTTGATTACTTCCATAATCTCTGCTGCAATCTGCTGTGTTGTATCCCCTTCTGCCTTGCCAGGGAATTTACGATTAATATCCGAATCATCTAGCGGCCAGAATCGTTTATCAATATTAGCTGCATAGTGATTCAAGCATGGAATAACCATAATTTCTTTATTGGTAGCAATTTGTCCATGCTCTTCTAATCTTGTCAACTCTTTAATCAATTGAGAACATATATACGTCTGTTGGTATTCATTTCCTCTTAAAGCTCCTACGATACAAGCTGCAGGCTCTCCACTTCCAAATCGAAATCCTGTAATTTTAAAATCTTCTCTATAAATGCCTTCTAGTGAATATAAAACATCTTTACGCATTCTCATCACCTCCGCATATACGTGCCATGATAGCACCTTTATATACTACCGGATGCTCTCTTAATGTAAATAAAAATCCATCTATTGGTGCAATAATTTCTTCTAAAATTTCTCCTGTTAGTGGGCTTACAATTTTACCTATATGCCCCCCTTGTTCAATATGCACTCCCAAATCATATACTTCTAATATAAAAAGTCCCGACCTATTTGCATGAACCGCTGTTACCGTACCCGTTTTTACAATAATTGGAGCTTTAACTTCTTCTACTTCCCCTAGCCATACCCCAACTTCTTTCATAAGTCTAAAAATTCCATTTACAATCTGCTTTGCATAATCTCTTGTAATCCTAGATCCTGCCCCCATCTCAAGAACAAGTGATGGCACACCAAACATATTAAGACAATTCGCTAATGAAGACTCTAAGGACACTGATGAAGATAATGCCCATATAATATCTGCATTCATTAATTTTGCATAGGGCAATAAATTATCAAACTCTTCTGGGCTTAATCTGACTTGTGGCACTTCTTTTATAAAAATATTCGATGAATGCACATCTACACATACATCACTTCCAATAATATCTTGTGTTATTTTATACGCAATATGTTCCGCCATCGCGCCTGATTCTGTTCCTGGGAATACACGGTTCATATCCAAGTCAAACATAGGAATATTTCGAGTTCCAGTATCAATTCCCAATGGATTAATAGATGGATATACATCCACAATACCCGCCAAATTCTCAGGCTCTGCATTAATTTTTTCAATAATTTTGTAACAAACATATTGTCCATTTAACTCATCTCCATGAGTACCTGTTACCACAGAAAATCTTTTGGTAGATTTATCTATATGTTTTGGTTCTAGTCTATTTTTTTTTACTGCAACGCTTTCTTTAATTGGCATTTTAATTGAAACAATTTCTTCTATCATATCTCTTCTTTCCGCATATTTCTGCTCACTTTATCTGAAAACATTCTCTCAAGAATTATAAATCATATCACCCCAAAAATCCAGCACTTCTTGGCTAACCTTGTTTTGATAAGTAATTCTATAGTTACTCCATTCATTCGGAAATAAATTCGCATAAATATTTGTTAAAAATCGGTTGTCCAACAAAGCAATAACACCTTTATCTTCATCCGTTCGAATAACTCTCCCTGCCGCTTGTAGTACCTTATTCATTCCTGGGTAAATATATGCATATTCATATCCACAACCATTTCTATCATCATAATATTTTCTCAATATTTGTTGCGTTGTTGATATATGTGGTATCCCCGTTCCAACAATAATTGAACCAATTAACCTATCTTGCTTTAAATCAATGCCCTCTGAAAATATACCTCCTATTACACACATCCCAATGAGTGTAGTTCCTTTTGTATTTTGTTTGAATTGATCAAGAAATTCTTCTTTTTCTTTTTCTGACATATCACTTTTCTGTTGTAAAATATTATATTTTTCATTATCTCCTAATTCTAACATCTCACTTACCACTTGATTCATATATTGATAAGAAGGGAAGAACACCATATAATTTCCATTTTTACCTTGTACAATTTGAATAATATAATTTCTAATTTTCAAAAAATCCATTTTTGTTCTTTGTTTATACCTACTTGAAACATCATTTCCAATTATTAATAACCGATTTTGAATATCAAATGGAGAATTCGTATAAACTGCATAATCTTCTGTATTGCCACTTAACAATTCTTTAAAATACCGAATAGGTAATAGGGTTGCCGAGAAAAAAACTGTACTCCTCCCTTTTATTAACCGTTCTTTTAAATTCATAGAAGGATTTACACAAAAAAGACGAATCATAAACCCTTGATCCGTATGCTCATTATAAATCACATAATTTTCATCTAACTCTTCATGAATTAAATTATAATGAAACACTCGAAAATAAAACTCTACAAGTTGATTTCTTTCTTGAAATTCAGAATGTATTTCTAAAAATTTTACCAACTCTTCTCCTAGTCTCAGCATATTTAATGCAAAGTTATCATCTGAATCAATTACTCTATAATTATCATCACAGCTTTTCTTTAATTCAAGTAAATTACGATTACACCTATCAAGGGCCAGATTCAACGCTTTACTATTTATAGAAATTTCATTTTTTATATTTAAAAAATCTTCTTTGTAAATATGTGCACTATACATTTCTCTTGCTCTATTTACTAAATTATGTGCTTCATCCACAAGAAACACATATTCCTCTTTGGTCTGACCCGAAAAAAATCTTTTTAAACTCACATGAGGATCAAACACATAATTATAATCACAAATAACTCCATCTACCCAATAAGATATATCTAATTCAAATTCAAATGGACATATACCATGTTTCAACGCATATTTTTC
>JBFHFI010000050.1:0-13932 GCA_041583675.1 Butyrivibrio sp.
ATGAGTATTCAGGAATAAAAAACAAAGGAAAATTCTTGGGTTTGATTGAAAGTGGAACAACTAATAGCACCGGGCAATCCACAGGAATAGATCATATTGTTAATTTAGGAATTACACATCTTCAGTTAGAACCAATATTTGACTTTGCATCTGTAAATGAAGAAGTTACAAGTAAGGAAGAATATAATTGGGGATATGACCCACAGAATTATAATGTACCAGAAGGGTCTTATGCAACAGATCCATATCATGGAGAAGTTCGGGTGCAGGAATTAAAACAAATGATACAAAAATTACATAAAAAAGAAATTAGCGTGGTAATGGATGTGGTGTATAATCACACATTTAATAAAGAGTTTTGTTTTAATAAATTAGTTCCAGAATATTGCTTTCGCCCTGATTCTAATGGTTCAGGATGCGGAAATGATTTGGCTACAGAGAGAAGCATGATGAGTAAATATATTGTGGATTCTATTATATATTGGACATCAGAATATCATATAGATGGATTTAGATTTGACCTTGTGGGATTAATAGATGTTCAAACAATGCAAAAGATTAGAGAAGCAGTGAATTCTATACGGCCTAATATTATATTGTACGGAGAAGGATGGAATCTTAATACTCTTGTTACAAAATCAGGGACGCATTTGGCAACACAATCTAGAATTAATGAAATTCCTCGATTTGGAATGTTTAATGATTCAATAAGAGATATGGTAAGGGGAAGTGTTTTTGACACTAGTCAAAATGGATTTGTAAATGGAAATTTTCATTTGATAGAAGAAATAAAAGAATTAATAAGAGGGAAGCTATCTTGGGGAGAGTTTCCTTATCAGTATATTAATTATGCATCTTGTCATGATAATTTTACTTTATGGGACACCATAAGCACCTCTAATAAAATAGAAGATTTTGAGGTGAAACTAAAGCGTAATCTTTTAACAGCAGCAATAATTTTTACAGCACAGGGAATCCCCTTTATGTTAGCAGGGGAAGAAATGTTGCATTCAAAAAGAAATAAAGATGGAACATTAAATGAAAATAGTTATAATGCAGGTGATTTTGTGAACTGTATAAAATGGGAAATGTTAAATCAAAAGGTTTATCAAGATGTGGAATCATATTACAAGGGACTGATTGCTTTTAGAAAATCTCAAGACTTATTAACGAGAATGGAGCCAGAAGATAGAAAATATATTTTTTATAAAATGTATAGAAAAGGTGTTATAGCATATGAGCTAATGGGAAAGAAAAGAGAAAATCAACAGAAAATTTTTGTGGTTTACAATGCTTCTCAGCATAGCCATAGAATTAGATTACCAAAAGGAAGTTGGGATATTTATGTGCAGGGAATGAAGGCGGGATGTAATTCATTATTATCAATTCAAAAAATTGTTAAAGTTGAAAAAATCTCATGTACAATTTTAGTACAGTCTTAAAAAATAGAGAATAATGTGAAAAAGGGAAGTTATGTTTTTATCTGTAGAATTTAGGAACATAACTTTTATCTTGCTAAAAAATGCAAAAACTTTTATAATAGGTATGAAACCTATGAAAAGAGGTAATATGAAAGTTGTATTATATATTATTATTACAGTTGTTTTTTTGTTATTAATTTCGATATTTTTGTTGAAATTTATGATGAGAATGAACACGAAAATATTATCGCCAAATGAAATAATATTAGGAGATAATACACAAGAGAAATCCGCATTGATAATATATCAACCCACAGTACATAATTCAGGACGTGATATAACATTTGTGATAGGGAATAAATTGGTCGAGATGGGATATCAGGTAACAGTGAATTATCCATCCCCAGCCATTAGCTATGATTTAAATAAATATGATATAATTGTTTTGGGTTCAGGGGTTTATGGATCTAATACTTCAGCTGCATTAAAAAGATACATGTCAAATATAAATTTTCACGGTCGTAATACAATGATATATGTAGTGGGAAAAGACTTAAAATTTCTAGAATTAAATATTTTGGAAGATTATGCATTGGAATCGAATTGTCTTAGAAGTGTTAAAGTACATCCAAAAGAATTTGAGAAAATTGCTGTTTTTGTAGAACACTTTGTAGAAGAATATAGTAGAATTCAATAGGAGGAATAAAGGATGGTAACCACAAATAATATTTTAGAATATGTAGATAAGTATGCAAAAAAATGTATCGAAAATCAAAATATTGACTCGAAATTGTTTGATGAATATGGGGTGAAAAGAGGACTTAGAGATAAAAATGGAAAAGGTGTTTTGTCAGGGTTAACAAATGTTTCATTAATAAGAGCTTCAGAAGAAAAAGATGGAATTATTATTCCTTGTGAAGGACAATTATATTATAGAGGTTATAATATATATGATTTAGTAGGAGGATTTCAAAAAGAAAATCGATTTGGATTTGAAGAAACAGCTTATCTATTATTATTTGGTGAGCTACCAGGAGAATCAGATTTATTGGCTTTTAAAGAGATAATGAATTCAAATAGACATTTGCCTACAAATTTTACAAGAGATGTTATTATGAAAGCCCCAAGTAATGATATTATGAATTCTTTAACAAAAAGTATACTTACTTTAGCTTCATATGACAATAATGTATCGAATCTAGATATTAGCAATGTACTTAGACAGTGTTTAATGTTAATTAGTGTATTTCCTATGTTATCAGTATATGGATATCAAGCATATAATCATTATGAACAACATGATAGTCTCTATATTCATAGACCAGATAGTAAATTATCATTAGCAGAAAATATACTTAGAATGCTAAGACCTAATTGTGAATATACGGAAGTAGAAGCAAAAGTTTTAGATGCTGCATTGGTACTTCATATGGAACATGGAGGAGGAAATAATTCTACATTTACTACAAGAGTAGTTACATCTTCTGGGTCAGATACTTATTCAGTAATTGCAGCAGCGCTTTCTTCTTTAAAGGGTCCAAAACATGGTGGAGCCAATATTAAAGTTGTGAAAATGATGAAGGATTTAAAAGAAAATGTTCAAGATATAACAGACGAAGACCAGGTTAGAGAATATCTATACAAAATATTACGAAAAGAAGCTTTTGATAAAAGTGGTTTGATCTATGGAATGGGTCATGCAGTGTATTCTATTTCTGATCCAAGAGCAACTATTTTCAAGTCTTTTGTAAAAAAATTAGCAAAAGAAAAACATCATTCTACTGAATTTGAGTTATATTCCATGATAGAGAGAATTGCACCGGAAGTTATTGCAGATTGTAGTCATATATACAAAGGCGTTAGTGCAAATGTGGATTTTTACAGTGGATTTGTATATAGTATGTTAGATATTCCTTTGGAATTATATACGCCAATATTTGCAATTGCGAGAATTGTAGGGTGGAGTGCACATAGGATTGAAGAGCTAATTAATGTGGATAAAATAATTAGGCCTGCATATAAGAGCGTCATGAAAATAAGGACTTACGAGTCAATGCATGAAAGATGTCCTAAGATACAAACATCAGATGATCTTTTACATAGGATTGGTGTAAATATAGAATAAAAATCATGAAGAGAAAGGTTTGGGAAGTATTTTGCTGAGATTTATTGTTTTAGGGCTAAAGTCACTACCTTATATGATATTTGCAATCAATAAATGTAATTATATGATGCGACATTCAGATAAGTATTCTGAGATGGATAAATATAGATATATACAGCGAATCGTGAATATTTTGCGGAGAAATTCAAGAACAAAAACAATCGCTTATGGAACTGAAAATATACCAGAAGAGGGACCATATCTATTATTTCCAAATCATCAAGGAAAATATGATGGTTTTGGGGTGGTTATAACACATAAGAATCCTGTATCAATTATTATGGAAAAAACAAAAGCGGAAATGATTGTTGCGAAAGAGATGCTACCACTGGTTAAGGGAAGAGCAATAGATTTGGAAAATCCACGTCAACAAATTATTACTTTAAATAATGTAATTGAAGATATCAAGGATGGAATGAATTATATGATGTTTCCTGAAGGGGGATATGAGGATAATAAAAATCAAGTACAACCATTTAGAACAGGTGTGTTTAAATGTGCATATGAAACAAAAGTTCCTGTAATACCTATAGCATTAATTGATTCTTACAAAGCGATGAATGGAAATAGTCTTAAAAAAGTGACGACACAAGTACATTATTTAGAGCCAATATATTATGAAGAATATGGATTTATGAAAAGAAAAGATTTTGCAAATATGGTGCGGGAACGTATACAAGCAGTGATTGATGCAAATGAAAACTAAATTTGGGTTGACAAACATATTGATTATGATAAACTGTAAGAAGTTTATAATATAAGGCTTTGAAGACACATAGTAGTTGCTAAATGTTCTTTCAGAGAGAGGGAGTCCTTGGCTGAAAACTCCTTTAAGAATACATTAGTATGGATTTGCTTTTGGATATTATTAGAAATAATACTAGAAGGATTCTTTATGAAATTCATGTTGGAGCTGCATTTTTGAAATTGAAAGTAGGAAATGACGTATCTGCACGTTACGCAGTTGAGAGCTTATTATTTATATAATAAGAATTAGGGTGGTACCGCGATTAGACCTCGTCCCTTTTGGGACGGGTATTTTTTTGCTCTATTTTAGAAAATAGTAGATTTTTTTTGATGGAATCAGTCGAAAGCAAACAATGTTTTCCCAGTCTTGAAAAGTAAATCAAGCAAAATAAGAAACAAGGAAGGATCATATTATGAAAGAAAAGTTGCAATTAATTAAAGAACAAGCGCTTGAACAAATCTCAACAGCAGAAAATATGGAGTTGTTAAACGACATTCGTATTGCTTATCTTGGGAAAAAAGGTGAGTTAACAGAGGTTCTTAAGGGAATGAAAGATGTAGCATCTGAAGATAGACCGGCAGTTGGAGCAATGGTAAATGATACAAGAACTGCAATTGAACAAAAATTGGAAGAGATTAAAAATAAATTTGCGAATGATTTAAGAGAAAAAAAGTTAAAAGAAGAAGTGATTGATGTAACATTGCCATCTAATAAAATCAAAATAGGGCACAGTCATCCTAATACAGTGGCACTTGAAGAAGTAGAGCGTATTTTTGTGGGTATGGGATATGAAGTTGTGGAAGGACCAGAAATAGAGTTTGATTACTATAATTTTGAGGCTTTAAATATTCCAGATAATCATCCTGCAAAAGATGAGCAAGATACATTTTATATAAATGAAAAAATCTTGTTAAGAACACAGACATCATCGGTTCAAGTGCATGAAATGGAAAAAGGAAAACTTCCTATTAGAATTCTTGCACCAGGAAGAGTTTTTAGATCTGATGAAGTGGATGCAACACATTCACCTTCATTCCATCAAATTGAAGGTTTGGTTATTGATAAAAATATTACATTTTCAGATTTAAAGGGTACTTTAGCAGAATTTGCAAAAGAGTTATTTGGCCCAGAGACCAAAGTAAAATTCAGGCCTCATCATTTTCCATTTACAGAACCAAGTGCAGAAGTAGATGTGACTTGTTTTAAATGTGGAGGAAAAGGATGCCGATTCTGTAAAGATTCAGGATGGATTGAAATATTAGGCTGTGGAATGGTACATCCTAGAGTTCTTGAGATGAGAGGAATTGATCCAGAAGAATATTCAGGATTTGCATTTGGGATAGGATTAGAAAGAATAGCACTTTTAAAATATGAAATAGATGATATGAGACTTTTGTATGAAAATGATGCAAGGTTTTTAAACCAATTTTAAAATAGAATCTGATAAAGAAAGGAAATAATAGATATGAATACATCATTATCATGGATAAAAACATATGTACCTGATTTAGATATTACGGCACAAGAATATACAGATGCTATGACTTTAACTGGAACAAAAGTTGAGGCATTTGAACAATTGGATGCAGATTTAGATAAAATAGTAGTTGGACAAATTGTAGAAATAGAGAAACATCCAGATGCAGATAAATTAGTTGTCTGTCAGGTGGATATATCAACAGAGATTATACAAATTGTAACGGGTGCACCTAATGTATATAAAGGAATGAAAACATTAGTTTGTTTAGATGGCGGAAGAGTTGCAGGAGGCCATGACGGAAAAATTACACCTGGTGGAATTAAAATAAAAAAAGGAAAATTAAGAGGCGTACCATCAGCAGGAATGATGTGTTCTATTGAAGAAATGGGATCATCAAGAGACTTTTTCCCAGACGCACCTGAAAATGGGCTTTATGATATGGGAGCAGATGCAATTGTTGGAGCAGATGCAATTGAACTATTAGGATTTAGAGATACAGTATTTGAATATGAAATAACTTCTAATAGAGTGGATTGTTATAGTGTTTTAGGAATTGCAAGAGAAGCAGCAGCTACTTTTAAGAAAGAATTTGTTGAACCAGTAATAAAAACGACAGGAAATCAGAAAGATGTTAATTC
Organism: Butyrivibrio sp.; assembly: GCA_041583675.1. Taxonomy (GTDB): domain Bacteria; phylum Bacillota; class Clostridia; order Lachnospirales; family Lachnospiraceae; genus Eshraghiella. The sequence continues at coordinate 6,452 of JBFHFI010000050.1, forward strand.
CATGATTTCTGTAGATGTACAAAATAATCAATTATGTAAAAGATTTTGCGCAAGAATGGTTGAAAATATTAAAATACAACCATCACCAGAATGGATGCAACGCAGATTGGTAGCCAGTGGAATTAGACCAATTAATAATATTGTTGATATTACCAATTATGTTATGGAAGAATATGGTCAACCTATGCACGCATATGACTATGATAAAATTGCCGGGAAAAAACTTATTGTAAAAACAGCAAATCAAGATGAAATATTTCAAACATTAGATGGACAGGATAGAAAATTAGATGAATCTATGTTAATGATATGTGATAATGAAAAAGCAATAGGTTTAGCAGGTATTATGGGCGGAGCCAATTCCAAAATCACAGATGATATTAGTACATTATTATTTGAAGCAGCTTGTTTTGATGGTACTAATATTAGAATTTCAGCGAAGAAGATTGGAATTAGAACAGATGCTTCTGGTAAATTTGAAAAGGGATTAGATCCTTATAATGCAGAACAAGCAATTAATAGGGCATGTCAATTAATCGAAGAATTGGGAGCAGGAGAGGTTGTTGGAGGAATTGTAGATATATTCCCTAATAAACCAGAAATTAAGACAATTGATTTTGAACCAGAAAAATATAATAGATTATTAGGAACTAATGTTTCTAGACAAGAAATGCTGGATATTTTTAAAAAGATTGAATTAGAGTATGACGAAGAAACGAATCAATTAATAATTCCAACCTTTAGACAAGATTTACTATGTAGTGCCGATATTGCGGAAGAAGTTGCTCGTTTTTACGGTTATGATAAAATTCCAAGTACACTTCCTTCAGGAGAAGCTACCACAGGAAAATTATCTTTTAAATTAAGAATAGAAGCAATAGCTAAAGATATTGCCAGATTTAATGGTTTTTCCCAAGCAATGAATTATTCTTTTGAAAGCCCAAAAGTATTTGATAAATTATTAATTGAAAAAGATTCTAAATTAAGAGATGCTATTGTAATTAGTAATCCTCTAGGACAAGATTTTAGTATTATGAAAACAATTTCTCTCAATGGAATATTGACATCTTTATCTACAAATTATAATCGTAAAAATAAAAATGTTCGACTCTACGAAATAGGAAATGTATACATTGCAAAAGAGCTTCCATTAACAGAACTCCCAGATGAAAGAACACAATTTACTTTGGGAATGTATGGTGAAGGGGATTTCTTTACAATGAAGGGTGTTGTAGAAGAGTTTTTGGAAAAAACGGGATTACAAAAGAAAGTACAATATGACCCTGATCATAAAAAGCCATATTTTCATCCAGGAAGGCAAGCTGATATTATCTATGATGGACAAATAATAGGTAATATAGGAGAAATACATCCTCAGGTTTGTGATAATTATGAAATTGGAGAAAGAGTGTATATAGCAGTGATAGATATGCCATATATAGTGGAACAAGCGTCATTTGATGTTAAATATCAAGGAATTGTTAAATTCCCAGCTTCTACAAGAGATATTAGTATGGTTGTGGATAAAAGCATTTTAGCAGGGACTTTAGAAGCAGCTATTGAGAAAAAAGGTGGAAAACTTTTGGAAAGTTGCAAACTTTTTGATGTTTATGAAGGGTCTCAAGTGGAAGAAGGTAAAAAGTCAATTGCTTATAACTTGGTATTTAGAGCAAAGGATAGAACATTAGAAGAAAAAGAAATTAGTGTGTTAATGGAAAAGATTGTTCAAGAATTATCGTCTTTAGGAGCTAATTTGAGAAAATAATAAAATATGTAAAACAGTACTTTTACAAGGTGTTAAGTACTGTTTTACATAGATTTATAATATGGGACTAGGAAATATTCTCTATTTAAAAAAATATCAGTATAGACGATAATAAATATATAGGTGAAAAGTATGGAATTAAAAGATTTTAATTATGATCTTCCACAGGAACTAATTGCACAAGATCCTTTGGAAGAAAGAACAGCTTCAAGGCTTTTAGTACTAGATAAAGAAACGGGGTTAATAGAACATAGAGTTTTCTCTGACATTATTGAATATTTAGAAGCAGGAGATTGTTTGGTTATTAATGATACCAAGGTAATACCAGCTAGATTAATGGGTACAAAAGAAAATACAGGGGCAACCATTGAAATTCTTCTTTTAAAACGTAAATCAGAAAAGGTATGGGAATGTATTGTAAAACCAGGGAAAAAGGCAAGAACAGATGCAGTTATAATTTTCGGGGAAGGTCTTTTAAAAGGACGTATTATTGAAGTATTAGAAGATGGGAATCGGTTAATTGAATTTACTTTTCAAGGTATTTTTGAAGAGATTTTAGATCGACTAGGTAAAATGCCTCTTCCGCCTTATATTACACATGAGTTACAAGACAAGAATCGGTATCAGACAGTGTATGCAAAACATGAGGGTTCGGCAGCAGCACCTACGGCAGGGTTACACTTTACGCAGGATTTATTGCAAAAACTACAAGACAAAGGAATTGTAGTAGCAAGTGTGACATTACATGTAGGATTGGGGACCTTTCGACCTGTAAAAGTGAATAATATTCAAGAACATCATATGCATTCAGAATATTATTGTATTGAGCAAGAGCAAGCAGATAAAATTAATAAGGCAAAAAAACAAGGGAAACGCGTGATTTCCGTTGGAACTACAAGTTGTAGGACTTTAGAATCAGCTGCCTTAGCAGATGGAATGATTCCAGAAAGTAGTGGAGATACAGAGATATTTATATATCCAGGGTATCAATTCAAAGGAATTGACTGTTTAATCACAAATTTTCACTTGCCAGAGTCTACGTTATTAATGCTTGTTTCTGCATTAGCAGGAAAAGACCATATTATGGATGCATATAAAGAAGCAGTAGAAAATCGATATAGATTTTTTAGTTTTGGGGATGCGATGTTTATCAAATAAAGATAAATAGATGGAGGGTTATTAATGGAGAATTTAAAGGAAAAAGAGCCTGAAAAAAGATGGTCAAAAAGAATGGGGATTGATGCTAAAATCAAACTGCAGTCCATCAATAATAGTAAACAGTTAGATTTAAATTTGAATAAAGAAGAAATAGAAGTTGAAGTAATAAATATTTCCAAGGGTGGTATTGCATTTAAAACATCGGAGTTTTTATTATTGAATTCTTATTATGATGCGAAAGTTGTACTTTGGACAAAAGAAACCTTTGAAGCAGTGATTGAAATAGTTAGAATGGAAAATTTAGGGGATGACGATATTATAACTTATGGTTGTATGTTTGTAGGTTTGAGTTTAGGGGATCAATTTAAAATCGATGTATATCAAATTGTAGCTGAAGAATAATAAGGGGCTTTCTTTCTTAAAATGCAGATTATTACTTGTATTTTTAGGGAGAAGGTCTTTTTTTGTGAAATATAATAGGGCGTTTGTGGGATTCTTATGTTATTGTTGAAAATAAGACCGATTTTTGATAAAATTAATTAAATTGTAATATAATACAAATAAAAATTAAACTATGAGAGGAAAGTAATTCATATATTATAGAATTACAATAAAAAATGTCAATAAAAAAAGAACCTTTTGGAATTTCTAAACAAGGAAAAGAAATATATCTTTATTCAATTGCCAATCAAAATAAAACAGTATTAAAAGTTACAAATATGGGAGCTGTATGGGTATCCATGATTGTGGCAGATAAGCATGGGAATTTTGATGATGTGGTTCTAGGATATGATAAAGGAGAAGATTATGAATCTATTAATTCTGATGCTTTTGGAGCCATAGTTGGACGAAATGCCAATAGAATAGACCATGCGAAATTTAAAATTAATAATAAAGAATATATATTAGAGAAAAATGATGGTATTCATAATTTACATAGTGGTTCTAATACTTATTATACTAGAATATGGGATGCAGAGACAATTGTAGATCAAAGAGGTGAAGGTGTTGAATTCACATTACATAGTCCAGATGGAGACCAGGGAATGCCAGGAAATTTTGAGATTTGTGTTACTTATATTCTAACAGAAGATGATTCTGTAATTATAGAATATAATGGTGTTAGTGATGCAGATACAATAGTAAATATGACGAATCATGCTTATTTTAATTTAGGAGGACATGATTCAGGGTCAATTGAAAATGAAATGGTATGGATAGATTCAGATGCCTTTGTTTTTGGAGAAGGGTCACAAGTTACAACAGGTGAAATACGTTCCGTAGAGGGTACGCCATTTGATTTTAGAGAGTTTAAGAGAATAGGTCAGGATATTAATGCAGAATATGCACCTTTAAACAGATGTGGAGGTTATGACCATAATTTTTGTTTGAAAAATACAGGAGGACAAACAGAGTTAGTTGCAAAAGTTAAAGATGAAACAACTGGAAGATTAATGGAAATATATACTGATTTACCAGGAATGCAAATGTATACAGGCAATTATATATCATCATTAAATCCGGGGAAAAATAAAACAGTATATGGACCAAAAGGAGGAGTTGCATTTGAAACACAACAATATCCAGATGCAATTAATCATCCCAACTTTCCGTCTCCTATATTGAAAGCAGAAGTTGCCTATAATTCAGAGACTGTATACAAATTTATGATAGAAAAATAGGAAAGCGTGTGAACATATGAAAGATAATCATTTTTTTGCCATGATGTCCCGTATGAAATATATAAATAGATGGGGACTTATGCGTAATACATTAAAGGAAAATATAAGTGAACATAGTTTAGAGGTTGCGATGATTGCTCATGCATTAGGCGTTATTGGGAATCTATATTTTGATAAAAAAATCAATGCTGATAGACTTGCTTTAATGGGAATGTATCATGATTCTACAGAAATTATTACAGGGGATATGCCGACACCTGTAAAATATTACAATCCCCTTATAAAAAATGCATATAAGGAAGTAGAACAAGTAGCAAAAACTGAATTATTAAAAGGTTTACCAAAAGAGATGAGTTTAATATATGAATCTATTCTTTTGGATACAAAAGAAGAAGAAGAATTATGGAAATATGTAAAGGCTGCAGATAAGATATCTGCATATATTAAATGTGTAGAAGAACAAAGAATGGGGAATAGTGATTTTGAAAAAGCAGGGGAATCACTAAAAGATATTATTCATAAGATGGAGATGCCCGAGGTGAATTATTTTATTGAGTGCTTTATGCCAGCGTATATGTTAACACTTGATGAATCCAAATAAATAGGGATGGTGAGAGTATGATAGGCAGAGATGATCAACTGAAAAATCTTAATCATTATTATCAATCTGAAAAGAATAATTTAACAATTCTTTATGGAAGACATTATACGGGTAAGACAGCTTTGATTAAAGAATTTATGCAAGATAAAAAAGGACTCTATTTTAATGCAATTCCTGGTGTTTCATTTGAACAAATTGAGAATTTTAATAGAGCACTTTTAATTCAAAGGCCTCAATATAATAAGAAGTACTCATATTATGAAATTTTTCAAGAGATTTTTTCGGACGTTTCAGAATGTGAAGTATTGATTATAGAAAATTTTCAAAATATTGTAAAAGCAGATGTGGAATTTATGAAAGCAGTATCTTCATTTGTGTCAAAAGGAGATCTATCAAGAAAAGTTATGATTATTCTTACAAGTCCATTGGTATCATGGGTTGAAAATTCTATGGTAAAATCAATAGGACAAGCCGCATTTTCAATTAATACGTTTATGAAATTAAAAGAATTATCTTATATTCATACTGTGGCTCTTTTTCCGGAAAGTGAAGTAAGAGAGACCCTTGTCATGTATGCCGTGACAGGTGGAATTGTTGGATACATGATGCAGTGGAAACGTACGCTTTCAATTAAGGAAAATATTTGTAAATTGTGTTTGGAAGAAAGTGGTAAACTGTACGAAGAAGCAGAGGTTTTTATTAAAGATGAATTCAGAGAAATTGGTGTATATAACACAATACTTGGTTGCTTAGCAAGTGGAATGAATAAACTCAATGAAATACATGAATACACTGGATTTGGAAGAGATAAGATAAGTGTCTATTTAAAGAATTTAATAGAGCGAGAGATTGTTGAGAAAATATTTTCTTATGATGCAGGAGGAAGTGAGCATACTAGAAAAGGTCTGTATAGAATAAAAGATGCATATATTAGCTTTTGGTATCGATTTGTTTATCCATATGCAGGAGTACGGGATATTTTTTCAGTTGAAGAATTTTATGATAAATATATAGAACCTGATTTTCACGAATTTATGTTAGATGCTTTTATTGAAATTGCGGATGAATTCTTAGATATTATGAATTCAATGAAAAGGCTAAATTTACAAGTTGAAAAAAAAGGATCTTGGCATGGGAAAACAGGAGATATTCATTTAATATATGAGGATGTTAATGGAAAAGCGATAATTGGAAAAGCATATGTTGGAAAGGAACCAATGCCAAAAGATATTTTGGATGAATTGCAGGCTCTATGTGAATTAGCAGGTGTACAAGGAGAATATTATTATTTATTTTCTACAGCAGGATTTACAGAAGAATTACTGAGTACTCAAAGTGATAAGATAAATTTAATTGGAATTGAGGAATTATAGAAAGCGGGAAGTTTATGTCAAAAAGTTTATTTATAGCTGAAAAGCCAAGTGTAGCACAAGAGTTTATGAAAGTGCTAGGGGAATCACCAGCTAGACGTGATGGATATGCCGAGTCGGAAAACACAGTATTTACATGGTGTGTTGGACATTTGGTTACCATGAGCTATCCTGTAGAGTATGATATTGCTTTAAAGCGATGGACAATGGATACCTTACCTTTTATACCAAATGAGTGGAAATATGAGGTGATTCCAGCAGTTTCAAAGCAATTTCATATTGTAAGTGGTCTTTTGAATAGAGAAGATATTGATACTATTTATGTATGTACTGATTCGGGACGAGAAGGAGAGTATATATATAGATTGGTAGAACAATTAGCAAATGTTCAGAATAAAAAAAGATTACGAGTGTGGATAGATTCTCAAACAGAAGACGAAATAAAAAGAGGAATCAAAGAAGCAAAAGATTTATCAGAATATGACCATCTATCAGATGCTGCATATTTAAGAGCAAAAGAAGATTATTTGATGGGAATTAACTTTTCAAGAGTTCTTACTTTAAAATATGGATATACTATTGGTAATTTCTTTGGAAACAAAAAAAATAGTGTGGTTGCAGTGGGCAGGGTTATGACTTGTGTTTTAGGAATGATTGTTTCAAGAGAAAGAGAAATTCGTGATTTTAATAAAATTCCTTTTTATAAAGTTCTTGCCTCTATAAATTCAGGAAAAGAGGCACAAATATTTGAGGCAGAATGGAAAGCAGTAGAAGCAACAAAATATTATCAGTCACCTCTTTTGTACAAGGAAAATGGATTTAATAAACGGGAAGATGCGCAAAAGTTAATTGCACAATTAGAAGAAAATCCACCAACAACTATGACAGTGGAAGCTGTGTCAAAG
>JBFHFI010000051.1:0-13924 GCA_041583675.1 Butyrivibrio sp.
TCATAATTTTCTTCAATTATCATAATAGATGTGGTAAAATAAATAGAAATGTAAAGTGTATTTTGCATAAAAATAAAATAAGAGTTGGGTGTATTAAATGGGAAAAGGGAATGGGATTGACAACGAGGTCAATACTAGAAGAAATAGGGTGAGGATGTATAAAAGAATCATCGTTTTTTTTATTGTTTTTCTAATCTTGCTACCTACTACGTTATGTGTTATTTTATTCTTTAAGGTAGAAGGATTAAAAAGTCAGATTCAAGAGATTAAGATTTCATCTATGAAGACAGACAATAAGGAAAATACGACTATTTCTATCGGGAAAATTAAGGTTGAGAAAGAACAGGGAGAGTTAGAAACTGAAAGTATTACAGAAGTTTCAACAGAAGTAACATCAGATGTGGATTCTATATTCTATTCTGAATCAGAGTTGGTTGCAAATGCAATTAGCGAGGGACGTAAGGTTGTATATTTAACGTTTGACGATGGGCCAGGGGAGAATACAGAAGCATTATTAGATATTCTTGATGATTATGGGGTAAAAGCTACTTTTTTTATTGTGGGCAATCGAGTAGAAGGATTTGAATCTACAGTCAATCGTATTATTGAAGAGGGACATTCGTTGGGTATGCATTCCTATACTCACAATTATGCAGACCTATATTTTGATTTGGACAATTTTGTTACAGAAATCAATTTGGAACAAGATGAATTATTTGAAATAACAGGGGAAGTAATTAATTTGTTTCGTTTTCCAGGTGGGTCCAGTAATTCACTTTCAGCACAACCCATTTCATTATTTGTAGATTATTTGAACGAACAAAATATTGTGTATTACGATTGGAATGTTTCTTCAGGGGATTCAGGTGGTAAATTAACAGCTGAGAATGTATATGATAATGTAATGAGTGGAATTGAAAAACAAGAAGTTTCTGTTGTGCTTATGCATGATTCAACAGAAAAACAGACAACTTTTGATGCTGTTCCTCAAATAATAGAAACTCTTCAGGCGGAGGATGCTTTGATTTTACCAATTACAGCAGATACAGAGCCTGTTCATCATAATGTAAATTAACAGGAGGACTACAAATGGGTTTTTTTAAAGAATTTAAAGAAGATTTATCTCAGGCAGTTAATGAATTGTCGGACGATGCAGGGAAACTAGCTGCTGGTGTGGAAGAAGACAACAATGGGTTAGAGGATGATGTAATGGTTGATACCCTTGATGAGAAAGTAGAAGATGTTCAGGATGCAAATAATGAACAAAAAGATTTAGATAATTCAGAAGAAACTTTTTTTGCGAATCTTTCTAGTAAAATTGAATCTGAAGCAATCGAAAATAATATTTTAGAAGCAGAGAATGATGAAACAAAGGAATCAATTACAGATGAGACTGCAATAATTACACCTGGTTTGAAAATTATTGGAGATATTGAATCAAGTGGTTCAATAGAACTTCTTGGTAAAGTATCAGGAAATGTAACTTGCAAGGGTAAATTAGTTGTAAGTGGAACGATAGAAGGTAATACATCATCATCAGAATTTTTTGCAGATAAGGCACATATTACAGGAGATATTCATTGTGATGGATCCGCAAAAGTAGGAGATGGAACTGTAATTGTAGGAGATTTAATAGCAACATCAGCAGTAATTGCAGGGGCTATTAAAGGAGATATTGATGTGCATGGACCAGTTATTGTTGATACATCAGCAATTGTAATGGGTAATATTAAATCTAAGTTAGTTCAGATTAATAATGGAGCAGTGATTGAAGGATATTGTTCTCAATGTTATTCAGATAATAGTCCAAAGAACTTTTTTGGAGAAAAATAAGTTGGGAGTATATAGTAATGAAAGAAAATAGAATTTTCCTGAAATTAAGTGGAGAAGCACTTGCAGGAGACAAAAAAACAGGATTTGATGAAGCTACAGTTCTTGAAATTGCAAGACAAGTAAAAGTAATACATGATACAGGCGCCGAAGTTGGTGTTGTAATCGGAGGCGGTAATTTTTGGAGAGGACGTTCTAGTGAAAATATTGATAGAACCAAAGCGGATCAAATTGGAATGCTTGCTACAATTATGAATTGTATTTATGTTTCAGAGTTGTTTCGATCAGTAGGACTTATGACCAATATATTAACACCTTTTGAATGTGGCTCAATGACAAAAATGTTTTCCAAAGATAGAGCAAACAAGTATTTTTCAAAGGGAATGGTAGTGTTTTTTGCGGGTGGAACAGGACATCCTTATTTTTCAACAGACACAGGAATTGTTCTTCGTGCAATTGAAATGGATGCGGAAGCTATTTATCTTGCAAAAGCAATAGATGGAGTATATGATAGTGATCCTAAAACAAATCCTAAAGCAACAAAATTCAATGAAATTACAATTGATAAAGTAATTGAAGAAAAGCTTGCAGTAATAGATATGACGGCATCAGTTATGTGTATGGAAAATAAAATGCCATTGGTTGTTTTTGGATTAAATGAAAAAGATAGTATTATTGAGACTTATAATGGAAATGGAAATGGAACAATGGTTACAGTATAAGTTAAGTATTGAATATATTATAAAGGAGTAACACAATGAGCGAATTAAAAGACATAGAAAATAAAATGGAAAAAGCATGTGATAATTTAGCAGAGGAATATACAACAATTAGAGCGGGTAGAGCGAATCCTCATATTTTAGATAAAATTAAAGTGAGTTATTATGGAACACCTACACCTTTACAGCAAGTAGCAAATGTTTCTGTTCCTGAGGCTAGAATGATAGTAATACAACCTTGGGAATCAAGTTTATTAAAAGATATTGAAAAAGCAATTATTGTATCAGAACTTGGATTAACACCAACAAATGATGGAAAACAAATTCGTCTGGTATTTCCAGAATTAACAGAAGAAAGACGTAAAGACCTTGTAAAAGATATTAAGAAAAAAGGAGAAGCTGCGAAAGTAGCAATCCGTAATATTAGAAGAGATGCAAATGATTTTGTGAAAAAAGATGCGAAAGTGAATGATATTTCAGAAGATGAAGTGAAAAACATAGAAGCGGATATTCAAAAATTAACAGATAAGTATATAGCGGATGTTGATTCTCAAATTGAAATTAAATCAAAAGAAATTCTTACAGTGTAATCTATAATAAAATAAGCAAATAATATATCTGCTCTTACCTTGTGGTAGAGCAGATATATTTTAGGATGAAATAATGAATAATTATAATGAAAAACTTGATTTAAATATTCCAGAACATGTTGGAATCATATTGGATGGAAATGGACGTTGGGCCAAGCAAAAGCATATGCCTCGTAATTATGGACATTTACAAGGAAGTAAAGTACTAGAGCAGATTTGTGATGACGCAGATGAAATAGGAATTAAATACCTTACAGTCTATGTATTTTCTACAGAAAATTGGAAACGATCTAATAAGGAAGTTGCGGGTTTAATGAAAATTTTAAGAAATTATTTAAAAGATAGTATTAAACGTGCTGAAAAGAATAATATGAAAGTCAAGATTATTGGGACAAAAAAAGGCCTTGATGAGGATATTTTAAATGCCATAGATGCATTGGAAGAAGCTTCCAAAAATAATACAGGATTGATTTTTCAAGTGGCACTTAATTACGGTGGAAGAGATGAAATTGTGAGAGCAGTGAAAAAAATCACATTAGAATATCAGAATAATTCATTGAATCCATTGGAGATTACAGAAGATATTTTTGCGAAATATTTAGATACGTTTGATATACCCGACCCTGATTTAATTATAAGAACCAGTGGGGAAAAACGTATTTCTAATTTTCTATTATGGCAGGGTGCTTATTCTGAATATGATTTCCCTGAAATTCTCTGGCCAGATTTCAACAAATCCAGATTAATTGAAGTAGTTGAAAAATACAATAAAAGAGAAAGACGTTTTGGAGGCGCAGAGGAGGAATAGCATGCGGACTAGGATTATTAGCGGCGCAATTTTGGTATTGATACTTGCGGGTGTCTTACTAGGGGGATATACAACAGTATTTATTTTTGGCTTATTTATTTCTTTGGTAGGGCTATTTGAATTATATAGAGTTGTTCATATAGAAAAAAAAGCAATTGGAATAATGGGATATTTATTGGCAATAGGATATTATGCAATGGAGTTCTTTGAAATTACAGGATACTTTGAGTTGTATTGTGCAAGTACTGCAATTATTGTTATGATAGTTTATGTGCTTACATTTTCAAAGGTAAAAGCTGATCAAGTAGCATTTTCTGTATTGGGGATTTTTTATATTGCAATTCCGGTGTCATTTTTATATAGAATTATAAAATTAGAAGATGGTATTTATATTTTTATATTGATTTTTATTTGTTCTTGGATAGCAGATACATGTGCTTATTTTACTGGGGTTACCTTTGGGAAACACAAACTAGCAGCTGTCTTAAGTCCGAAAAAATCAATTGAAGGAGCAGTAGGTGGGATTTTAGGTTCTATGATTATAGGATTTATATATGGTAGTATTGTTGGTAGTTATTTAGAAAAAGAAATGGCACTTATCTTTATGGTGATTTGCATGTTTGGATCCATTGTTTCCATTTTTGGGGATTTGGCAGCTTCAGGCATCAAGAGAAATTATCAAGTAAAAGATTATGGACATTTAATACCTGGACATGGTGGGATACTGGATCGTTTTGATAGTATGATTTTTGTAGCACCATTGGTATATGGAATTGCTAGTTTTTTAATTTAGAGGTTATAATATGAAAAAAATATCAATACTTGGATCTACAGGATCCATTGGAACACAAACTTTAGAGGTTGTTCGTAATAATACAGATATGAGTGTTGTTGCATTAGCTGCTGGAAGTAATATGAAAGCTTTGGCAAAACAGATTAGGGAGTTTTGTCCAAAGCTTGTATGCGTTGGAGAAGAAAAATATATGCAAGAACTTAGATTATTAACCAATGATCTTGCATATGAACTTGTTTGTGGAATGGAAGGATTAATACAAGTGGCTACTATTTCAGAAGCAAAAGTAGTAGTAACTGCAATTGTAGGAATGATTGGTATTATTCCTACAATTGAGGCAATTAAATCAGGACATGATATCGCCTTAGCAAATAAAGAAACGCTTGTAACAGCAGGTCATATTATTATGCCTTTGGCAAAGGAATACAATGTTCAAATATTACCTGTAGATAGCGAACATAGTGCTATTTTTCAGGCACTTCATGGAGAAAATAAGACACAAATAGATAAAATTTTATTAACAGCTTCTGGCGGTCCTTTTAGAGGAAAAACATTAGAAGAACTTCAATCAGTAACTTTGGAACAAGCGCTTTGTCATCCCAATTGGTCAATGGGAAGAAAAATAACGATTGATTCTGCAACAATGGTGAATAAAGGTTTGGAAGTAATTGAAGCAAAATGGTTATTTGATGTGGAAGTAGATGATGTAATAGTGGTTGTGCAACCACAGAGTATTATACATTCTATGGTTCAATTTATTGATGGAAGTGTAATTGCACAATTAGGAACACCGGATATGAAATTGCCAATTCAATATGCACTATGTTATCCGGACAGACGAACTTTACCGGGAGATAGATTGGATTTTCATCAATTAACGTCTATTCAATTAGAAAAACCAGATATGATTAATTTCCCTGGATTAGCACTAGCGTTTGAAGCAAGTAGACAGGGTGGTAATATGGCAACAATATATAATGCTGCCAATGAATTTGCAGTAGACCAGTTTTTAAATAGAAAAATACAATATTTACAAATTGTTGAAATGATAGAATATTCAATGCAAGAAATTAAGCATATATTAAATCCAACAGTGGATGCAATTATAGAAACTCAAAAAGCAACGTATGAATTATTGGAGAAAAAAATATGACAAAATATGTATTAGCATTTCTAGTATTAAGTATTATTATATTTGTTCATGAATTTGGACATTTTATATTGGCAAAAACCAGTGGGGTAACAGTAACAGAGTTTTCTATTGGTATGGGGCCTAGAATTCTTAAATTCAAAAAAAATGGAACATTATATAGTTTTAAACTTTTCTTTTTTGGTGGTTCTTGTAGAATGCTAGGGGAAGAAGAAGATGATTCTAGTGAGGGTTCCTTTAATACAAAATCAGTGTGGAAAAGAATTGCAATTGTAGCAGGAGGTCCTATTTTTAACTTTATTTTTGCTTTTATAATGGCAATTATTTTAATTGGAAAAATTGGGTATGATCCTTGTGTTATTTATAGTGTAGAGGAATTTTCTAGTGCACAAGAAGCAGGACTTGAGGCAGGAGATCAAATTATTGATATTAATGGGACCACTATTAATTTTTATGGTGATTATAGTATTTATATGATGGATTTTGATGGTACATCTTCATTGCAGATTACTTATCTTAGAGATGGACAGGAGTATGAAACTGAGGTAATCGCAGAATATATTTCGGGTGAAGTGTATCAAATGGGCGTTTATATGAATAGCGAGGAGCCTTCTATTAATTCTGTAACAGAGGATACCCCTGCAGAAGAAGCAGGATTAATGGCTGGAGATTTGATTATTAGTATTGATGGTATTGCGGTTGAGACAACTGATCAAGTGACTCCATTAATTCAAACAAGCAATGGAGAAGCAATTACTATAGTTGTAAATAGAAATGGAGAGGATATTTCCATTGTAATGACTCCAAAAGCAGTGCAACAATCTTATTATTCGACAGGTATGAATATGTCCGGCGCAAGAGTTATGGTTAGTCCATTGAAAACAGTGGAATATGCGTTTAAAGAAGTTGGATATTGGATAAAAACTGTGTTTTATAGCTTGAAAATGATGTTTACAGGACAGGTTACTGTGGATGATGTTTCTGGTCCAGTGGGTATTGTTTCTGCAATTGGTACGGTTGTAGATGAAAGTAAAAATGATGGAGCATTATATGTATTTTTAAATCTAACAAATTGGATGATAATGATTAGTGCCAATTTAGGTGTGATGAATTTATTGCCATTGCCAGCATTGGATGGTGGTAGATTGGTATTTTTATTTATTGAAGCGATTAGAGGTAAGCCAGTTCCAAGAGAAAAAGAAGGAATGGTTCATTTTGTTGGAATTGTTTTATTGATGATTCTTATGGTATTTGTTATGTATAATGATATAAGAAAGTTGTTTTAGTGGTGGAGAATATGAATAGACAAAATACAAAAGTTATAAAAATTGGAGATAGAGTGATTGGTGGAGGAAATCCCATATTAATGCAATCGATGACAACAACTCCAACAGAGAATGTCGAAAAAACGGTGTTACAAATCAAAGAATTAGAAAAATGTGGATGTGAAATTGTAAGATGTACAGTTCCGACAGAACAGGCAGCTTATGCAATCAAAGAGATTAAAAAACAAATATCAATTCCATTGGTTGCGGATATTCATTTTGATTATCGTATGGCAATATTAGCTATGGAAAATGGAGCGGATAAAATTCGTATTAATCCTGGAAATATTGGAGATCATAGTAAAATAAAAGCGGTCGTAGATTGTGCAAAACAAAGGAATATTCCTATACGAATTGGAGTGAATAGTGGTTCTTTGGAAAAAGAGCTAATAGAAAAATACCATGGTGTTACGGCAGAAGGAATTGTAGAAAGTGCCTTGGATAAAATTAGAATTATAGAGGATCTGGGATATAATAACTTAGTGGTAAGTATTAAATCATCAGATGTATTAATGAGTGTAAAAGCCCATGAAATCTTATCAAAAGTATGTGATTATCCATTACATGTAGGAATTACAGAAGCAGGAACTGTATATTCTGGAAATATAAAATCAGCAATTGGCCTGGGAATTATCCTTAATCAAGGAATTGGAGATACAATTCGTGTATCCTTAACAGGAAATCCAACAGAAGAAATTAAATCTGCTAAATTAATACTTCGCACCTTGGGATTAAGAAAAGGTGGAATTGAAGTAGTATCTTGTCCAACTTGTGGAAGAACTAAAATTAATTTGATTCAATTAGCCAATCAGGTTGAAGAATTGGTAAAGGATTATGATTTGGATATTAAGGTTGCGGTTATGGGTTGTGTTGTAAATGGTCCTGGAGAAGCTAAGGAAGCAGATATTGGAATTGCGGGGGGCATTAATGAAGGATTGCTTATTAAAAAAGGGGAGATTATTAAAAAGATTCCAGAAGATAAGCTGCTTTCAACACTGAAAGAAGAATTGGATCATTGGAAAGTGTAGGTGTTATTAAATGGAAGAAAAGAAATTTTTTGAAACTTTTCCAACATTGAAATTAAATAAAGAAATATCAGGAGTGTTTGCAGAATCAATAGTGACTCATATTACAATGAATTCGGCAAAAACAGTCCTGAAAGTTTATATGAAGTTTACAAGGCTTATTAGTCGTAAGATTATTTTATCTGTTGAAAATGAAATCAAGCGTCAAATCAAGCCTTTTTTTGCTATGGAAATAAAAATAATTGAGAAATATGAGTTGTCGAAATTATATACCCCTGAGTCATTATTAAAAGAATATCATGAAAGTATTCTTTTTGAATTAGGAAGACAGAATATGATTAAGCAACAAATATATAAAAAGGCAAAAATTGTATTTGAGGATGATTCTCATATGAAATTATTAGTGGAAGATTCTTTTGTAACTAGGAAAATGGTACAAGAAATTCAATTATTGTTAATAGAGATGTTGGAAGAAAAGTTTCAATTTGAGTTAGATATTCAAGTGGACTATTTGCAATCTAAAGAAACAAGACATAGTAAAGAGGCTGAATATAAAGTAGTGCAATTAGTAGAAGAAATTACCAAACGTAATATTGAGATGAATTCTGATAACGGAAATAGTTCCAAAGAAGATAAAGCTTCAGTTGCTTCTGAGAAAAAAGATTCTTATAAAAAGGGAAAAACAAATAATTATACAAAAAAATCCAATGATTTTTATAGATCTATTAAAAAAAGCGATCATAAAGATGTAATTTATGGAAGAGAATTTGATGATAGTGAATTATTAACATTAGAAACAGTTATAGAAGAAATGGGTGAAATATCATTTAGAGGATATATTTTTGGGCTTGATATTAGAGAACTAAAAAGTGGTAAGAATATTATGATATTTGATGTTACGGACTTTACAGATTCTATTACTGTAAAAATCTTTTTAACACAGGAACAGTTACAAGAACTAGGCGATGGGATTAAGAAAGGCACTTTTGTTAAAATCAAAGGAGTGACAACCATTGACCGTTTCTCAGGGGAACTTACCATAGGAAATGTATCGGGAATTATGAAGACAACGGACTGGAGAGACTCCAGAATGGATATGGCTTTGGAAAAAAGAGTTGAATTACATTGTCATACAAAAATGAGCGAATTAGATGGATTAGCAGATACATCAAGTATAATTAAACAAGCAGATGCTTGGGGACATGATGCAATAGCAATTACGGATCATGGCGTGGTTCAAGCATTTACAGAAGCGTTTCATACCATACACGGAATGAAGGATAGTAAATTAAAAATATTATACGGAGTAGAAGCATATCTTGTAGATGATTTAAAACGTATTATTGTAAATCCAAATGGACAGAATTTTGATGATGAATATGTTGTATTTGATCTTGAAACAACGGGTTTATCTCCTGTAAATGATAAAATTATTGAATTTGGTGCTGTAAAAATAAAAAATAGAAAAGTAATTGACCGCTTTTCTTGCTTTGTAAATCCACAAATACCGATACCATTTCATATTCAGGGATTAACGGGAATTAATGATCAAATGGTGGAGAATGCAGAGTTAATTGAAGAGGTATTACCTAGATTTTTAGAGTTTTGTAAAGATACAGTGCTTGTTGCCCATAATGCTTCTTTTGATGTTACATTTATACAAGAAAAAACAAAACAAATTTTTGATAAAAAGGTTGAATTTACAGTAGTGGATACAGTGCTTTTGTCCAGAGCTTTATTGCCTACACTTGGTAAATATACATTGGATCATGTGGCTAAAGTGCTAAATATTAAGTTGTTAAATCACCATAGAGCAGTGGATGATGCTAATGCCTGTGCTGATATATATTTTAAGTTAGTTGAAAAGTTAGAAGCTAGAGAGATTCAAGGGTTAGATGGAATCAATGAAATAGATGAATTTAATGTAAATACAGTAAAAAAAGCAAGGGCAACTCATGCTATTATATTAATCACTTCGGAGATTGGGCGTGTGAATTTGTATCGATTGATATCTATGTCACATCTTACTTATTTTAATAGAAAGCCTAGAATACCAAAAAGTAAGTTTCTAGAGTATAAGGAGGGCCTGTTAATAGGCTCTGCTTGTGAAGCTGGAGAGGTATATCAAGCAATCCTAAATGGATCTACAGATGAAGAAATAACTAGGCTGGTTGATTTTTATGATTATTTAGAAATACAACCTTTGGCAAATAATCAATTTATGATTGAAAATCCTAGATTTGAAAATATTAAATCTTCAGAGGACCTTATAAAAATCAATAAAAAAATAATTGAATTGGGTGATAAATTTGAAAAACTTGTTGTAGCTACTTGTGATGTGCATTTTTTAAATCCCGAGGATGAAATTTATAGAAGAATTATTATGGCAGGGCAAGGATTTTCTGATGCAGATAATCAACCACCATTGTTTTTAAGGACAACGCAGGAGATGTTAGGAGAGTTTACCTATCTTAGTGAAGAAAAAGCATATGAAGTTGTAGTAACAAATACAAGAAAAATTGCAGCAATGTGTCAAGTAATAGAGCCAGTTAGACCGGATAAATGTCCTCCTGTTATAGAAAATTCAGATGAGGATTTAAGAAAAATATGTTATGACAAGGCACATGAGACTTATGGAAAAGAATTACCTGAAATTGTGGTTGCAAGATTAGAAAAAGAATTAAATTCCATTATTAGTAATGGATATTCTGTTATGTATATTATTGCGCAAAAATTAGTTTGGAAATCTAACGAAGATGGGTATCTTGTAGGTTCAAGAGGATCTGTAGGTTCGTCATTTGTTGCAACAATGGCTGGTATTACAGAAGTAAATCCATTAAGTCCACATTATTTGTGTACCAATTGTTTTTATAGTGATTTTGATTCTCCGGAAGTGAAAAAATATTCTGGATTTGCAGGTTGTGATATGCCAGATCAAATTTGTCCGAAATGCGGACAACCACTTACAAAGCAAGGATTTGATATTCCATTCGAGACATTTCTTGGATTTAATGGAGATAAAGAGCCGGATATTGATCTTAATTTTTCAGGAGAGTATCAAGCAAAGGCACATGCTTTTACAGAAGTTATTTTTGGAGAAGGGCAGACATTTAAAGCGGGAACAGTTGGAACTTTGGCAGATAAGACTGTATATGGTTATGTAAAAAAATATTATGATGAAAAAGATATTCACAAAAGAGATTGTGAAATTAATAGAATTGTTGCAGGTGGTGTAGGTGTTAAGCGTTCAACAGGACAACATCCAGGAGGAATTATTGTATTGCCTTATGGAGAGGAAATTCATTCATTTACACCAATTCAACATCCTGCGAATGATATGAAAACATCGATTATAACTACACATTTTGATTACCATAGTATTGACCATAATTTATTGAAATTGGATATTTTAGGGCATGATGATCCTACTATGATTAGAATGCTTCAAGATTTAACAGGAATTGATCCAATATCAATTCCTTTGGATAGTAAAGAAGTTATGAGTTTGTTCAAAGATACAAGTGCGTTAAATATATCACCGGAAGATATTGGTGGAACAAAATTGGGTTGTTTAGGAATTCCTGAATTTGGCACAGATTTTGCAATGCAAATGCTTATTGATGCCAAACCACAGTATTTTACGGATTTGGTTAGAATATCAGGGCTATCACATGGTACGGATGTGTGGCTAGGGAATGCCCAGACATTAATTGCAGAAGGGACTGCAACTATTTCTACGGCAATTTGTACACGTGATGATATTATGGTGTATTTAATACATATGGGATTAGAAGCTGGACTATCATTTAAAATTATGGAAGCTGTTCGAAAAGGAAAAGGATTGACCAAAGAGTGGGAAGAACAAATGATACAAGCAAATGTTCCTGAGTGGTATATACTTTCTTGTAAAAAAATCAAGTATATGTTCCCGAAAGCTCATGCGGCAGCTTATGTTATGATGGCTTGGAGAATTGCTTATTGTAAGGTGTTTTATCCTTTGGAATATTATGCTTCTTATTATAGTATTAGAGCGGATGCTTTTTCTTATGAACTAATGTGTATGGGAAAAGAAAAATTAGATTATTATATTGATGATTATCGTAAAAGAAGTGATAGTTTATCAAAAAAAGAGGAAGCACAGTTAAAAGATATGAGATTGGTTCAGGAAATGTATGCACGTGGATTTGAATTTTTACCAATTGATTTATATTCCTCACATTCAAGAAATTTTCAAATTGTGGATGGTAAATTATTGCCACCATTTATTGCAATAGATGGATTGGGAGAAACTGCTGCCGATGGTATTATGGAAGCATCTAAGAATGGAGCATATTTATCAAAAGAAGATTTTATGAATAGGACAAAAGTTTCAAAAACTGCATGTGCACTTATGTCGGACCTGGAATTATTAAATGGTCTACAAGAAAATAATCAGATGTCATTATTTGATTTTGTAGAAGGGGATTAATATGGACGTTACAAAACAAGCGATTAGAATACAATTACAAGCTTTGGGAGAGAATACTTATCAGGAATTTTCATCAAAATTAATACCAGGAAGTAAACCGATGATAGGCGTGAGGATTCCAAAGCTTAGAGATTTGGCAAAAAAGATTGCCAAGGAATGCCCTGAAGAATATTTATCCCAGGCGTCGAATGAATTATTTGAAGAGGTTGCTTTGCATTCTTATGTGATTGGATATATGAAAACAGATATTGAGACTACTTTAAAGTTGGTAGCGGATTTTATTCCAATGATTGATAATTGGTCTATTTGTGATGGGTTTTGTGCTACTTTAAAAGTTACAAACAAATTTAAAGAACGTGTTTGGGATTTTTTAAAGCCTTATATTGCTAGTGAGTCGGAATTTGAAGTTAGATTTGCTGCGATTATGTTAATGGATTATTATCTTACGGATGATTATATAGAGGATGTTTTAAAA
Organism: Butyrivibrio sp.; assembly: GCA_041583675.1. Lineage (GTDB taxonomy): Bacteria > Bacillota > Clostridia > Lachnospirales > Lachnospiraceae > Eshraghiella. Next base: position 13,184 of record JBFHFI010000051.1, read on the forward strand.
ATATATGATACGATGAAATTAGAAGACTATTATTCTAAAATGGGAGTTGCGTGGGGCGTGGCAACGTCTTACGCAAAATATCCTGAAAAAACGTATTTATTTCTTGAATGGACTCATTTGGATGATTGGACTTATAATAAATCCATACAAAAAATGCTGGAATCTAATAGAGTGGACATACAAAATAAAAATATTTTAAGAACAATGAAAAGAAAATAAAAAAAGACTTGCTTTTTTATCTTAGTTATTATATTATAGGCAAGTACGAATTGTACGGCTCGTTGGTCAAGGGGTTAAGACGCCGCCCTCTCACGGCGGAAACAGGGGTTCGATTCCCCTACGAGCTATTGACTGTTAATTATAACAGCCCAACCCGAAAAAGACTCTGAAATGCTTGAACAAGTGTTGCAGAGTTTTTTATTGTATATATAAAGAAAGGGAAACAATGTCTAAAGAAGATGATTTATTTAATGACATAGAGAAAAATCTAGAAAAAGAATATAACTATGAATATGAAGAAGCACTTTTAGATGTGATTTCAATTAATTCTTCAGCAGAAGACAATAATTTTGAAACTTCAAAAAAGAAGATAAATGAAGAAGCTGAAATAACTTATGGAGATGTGCCTAGAAAAAAAAGACGACCTCAAATAGCTAGAGAATCTCAACTTGAAAGAGATAATCAAACAAATAAGGAACCTCAACTTAAAAAGAAAAAAAAGAAGAAATACAAGGGGCTAAA
>JBFHFI010000052.1:0-13906 GCA_041583675.1 Butyrivibrio sp.
CACGAGATTCTAATTCGGATTTTGAAAGAATATTGAATTTTCCAAAAAGGTCAATTGCTTTATCTGATGTAAGAGTTTCTGTAGCAGCAACCATTGATGTAAGATTAGGTAATCCTCTTTTTTCTGCTTCAATAACCCAGTCTTCAGAATATCCATTTCCATTAAATATAATTCTCTGGTGTTCTTTCATTGTTTCTGCGATGTATTTATCACAAGCTGTTTCAAAATCATCAGCATCTTTAAGTGCAGCTGCAGCTTCAGAGAAAGCTTCAGCAACAATTGCATTTAGTGTTGTATTTGGATCTGCAATTGAAGCATTTGAACCAACCATACGGAATTCGAATTTATTTCCTGTAAAAGCAAAAGGTGAAGTTCTATTTCTATCAGTTGCATCTTTAGTTACAATAGGAAGTGTGCTTACACCTAAGTCAAGTTTCTGGCCTAAGATACAAGTAGATGCAGTTCCACTTTCAACGATTTGGTTTACGATATCTTCAAGTTGATCTCCAAGGAAAATAGAAATAATAGCTGGAGGTGCTTCGTTTGCACCGAGTCTATGATCATTTCCTACATCTGAAGCAGACTGACGAAGAAGATCAGCATGTCTATCTACAGCTTTCATAATACATGATAATACTAATAAGAATTGTCTGTTTTCATTAGGAGTTTTACCTGGGTCAAGAAGGTTTTCTCCTGTATTAGTTCCAAGGGACCAGTTGTTATGTTTACCTGAACCATTTACACCAGCAAATGGTTTTTCATGTAAAAGACACGCGAGATCATGATGTTCTGCGACTTTTTGCATAATTTCCATTGCAAGAAGATTGCTATCTACGGCATGTGTTGCGGCTGTAAAGATTGGAGCCATCTCATGTTGTCCTGGAGCAACTTCATTATGTTGTGTAGTAGCTGTAATTCCAAGTTTCCAAAGTTCTTTGTTAACATCTTTCATAAATGCGCCAACATTTTCTTTGATTACACCAAAATATTGGTCACAAAGTTCCTGTCCTCTTGGAGATGGAGCACCGAATAAAGTTCTTCCTGTAAATTTGATGTCTTTTCTAGCATTGAAACTATCTCTATTTATAAGGAAGTATTCTTGCTCAGGACCTACGTTTGCAGTTACTTTAGTTGCTTTAGTAGATGGATCAAAAAGCTTTACGATCTTTAAGGCTTCATGGTTAATTACTTCAATAGACCTAAGAAGAGGAGTCTTCTTATCAAGAGCTTCATTTGTATAAGAACAAAAAACGGTTGGGATACATAAAACAGCACCAAGAGCTGAAGGTTTTACAAAAGCAGGAGATGTAATATCCCATACAGTATAACCTCTAGCAGAACATGTCTGTCTTAATCCGCCTGATGGGAAAGATGATGCATCTGGTTCTCCCATAATTAATTGTTTTCCTGAGAAAGATGAAATAACTGATCCGTCTTCATCTGGATGTGTAACAAATGAATCGTGTTTCTCTGCTGTCAAACTTACAATAATAGGTTGAAACCAGTGAGTAAAATGTGTTGCACCATGTTCCTGTGCCCAATCTTTCATGGCCATTGCAATTACATCAGCATCAACTGGTGAAATCTCTCCGCCATTATCCATAACCATTTTAAGATTTGCATAAACTTTCTTTGGTAGACGTTCTTTCATTTTTGCAAGTGTAAATACGTTTTCTGCAAAAATATTTTCAATTTTGAATGCTTCGCTCATTTTTATTCATTCCTTTCGGTAATTAATGTTTGGTGGGTTGTAGTAGTACAAAGTGATTTATGTACAATAAAAAAGGGTTCCAAAAATAAATTAAGGAACGCCTTTGTCACCTTGTAATTAAAATACTATAATGTATTAAAAAAATCAAGTATTATTTCAAAATAACTAGTAATCTAGCTCTGTAATTAGCTTGCCGTGAATCATATGCCTAACTTTTGAGGAAGAATCACCTTGACAGGTAAAGAGAGTGACAATAGTATCATCATCGTCAACTTCTACTCCTGTGTCATATAGTTCAATTGAATGAATATAATCCATATAATCGGTTGTAGAGAAGCTATCGTTGGTTCCAATACGAAAAGCATATTGATTATCAGTAAAAGTAACATCACAAACAGCGCAGATTTCATAAACATTAATATGATCTTCAAGATATACATAGAAATAATTATATCCTTGGTTTTCTATGAAAAAATCTTCGGATTCATATTTTAAAAGATCTGCAAACATAGTACCATCATGCATATGATGTCCATAGATAAAAGAATGAGGGTCTGTTAAATCCATTGAATTTCTGTAATCAAGAAATATGGCTCCGGTCCAAGCAAAGGAATTATCAAATGAATGGTCTAGATAAAAATCATTATCAGAACCTTGGACGATGGGATATTCAATATCTACTGTAGGGACACTAACCCATCCAATACCATTTTCGTTAATTGATTTCAGACTGTCAAAATCAATATTCAAAGAAGGAGAGATATTGGGATAATTGATTCCATCTACAGTTATTTCAGTAGTACTGGAGTTAATTTCTTCAATAATGATCAAGTCTTCAATATTATCATTATGGTTAGATTCTTTTATATATCTAGATATAATTAATCCAATATTAATGACAGCAAATAAAAAAACTCCGATTGCAATTACTAAGATAACAGAAGAGAGGATTTTAGAATTGCGTGGCTTTTTTTTGTGAGAGGAAGATGGAGGTATAGTTTCTTCGGAAAAAGAAGTGTCATTATTTTCATCTAGCTGAATAAACTCAATATCTTCTATATTGGGTTCCATTTCATCTGATTCAGTAGAAATAATAGAAGCAGCGGTATCCGCTGCTTCTGCTGTTTCGACTGATTCTGTGATTTCTTCATTGTTTTTTGAAAAATTTTTGTTAGAATCATTCATATTTTATCTCCACGATTAAGCTTTGTCTACTGAACCGAATAATTGCATTTTTTCTATTACAGTTGCTTTAATTGCTTCAAATCCAGGAGCAAGCAATTTACGAGGATCAAATCCTTTTCCTTCAAGATCTTTACCAGCCTCAATATATTTACGAGTTGCCTCAGCAAATGAAAATTGGCATTCTGTATTTACATTGATTTTAGCAACACCAAGTGAAATTGCGTGTTTAATCATTTCTTCAGGAATACCTGTTCCACCATGAAGCACAAGAGGCATATCTCCGATTAGGTCTTTAACTGCACCAAGTGTTTCAAAGCTAAGTCCTGCCCAATTCTCTGGATATTTTCCATGGATGTTACCAATTCCGGCAGCAAGCATAGTTACACCGAGATCTGCAATTGCTTTACATTCGTTAGGATCGGCACATTCGCCCATTCCAACAACACCATCTTCTTCTCCACCGATAGAACCAACTTCAGCCTCTAAAGAAAGACCTTTTTCTTTACAAATTTTAACAAGTTCTGTTGTCTTTTCAATGTTTTCATTGATTGGATAATGAGAACCATCAAACATAACTGATGAAAAACCAGCTTCGATACATTTAAGAGATCCCTCAAATGAACCATGATCTAAATGTAGAGCAACTGGAATTGTGATATTAAGATCTTCCATCATACCATTAACCATATTAACTACTGTTTTGTAGCCAGACATATATTTACCAGCGCCTTCTGATACTCCAAGAATTACAGGTGAATTGCACTCCTGAGCGGCTAGAAGAACAGCTTTTGTCCATTCTAAATTATTGATGTTAAAGTGACCTACAGCATATTTTCCTGCTATGGCTTTTGTTAACATTTCTTCTGCTGAAACTAACATAAAATTACCTCCTAATAATATTTTGCTTTATTATAGCACACAAATATTCAATTAACAAATAAATTATAATATGGTAAAATAAAATAAAAATCGTAAGATTGGGGAGTTTATGAGAGCATATGAGAGATTTTTAGAATATATTAAGATTAATACACAGTCTTCACAAACTGAGGAAAAGCACCCTAGTACAGAGAATCAATTTGTGTTAGCAAATTTAATAAAACAAGAACTGAAAGAATTAGGAGTGGAAGATATAATAGTAACAGAAAATTGTTATATTTATGGTAAAATCTCTGCAACGCCAGGGTTTGAAGATGCGGAAGTAATAGGATTTATTTCACATATGGATACAGCACCTGCATTTTCATCTGAAAATATTAAAGCCAGTATTGTGGAAAATTATCAAGGAAAAGACATTATACTTAATCCAGAATTAGATATTGTTTTATCTCCAGATATGTTTCCGGAATTGAGAAATTATATTGGGCAGTCAATTATAGTGACAGATGGAACAACTTTGTTAGGGGCGGATGATAAAGCAGGAATTGCGGAAATAATAACTGCAGTACAACAGATTATATCCAGCGGGATTTCCCATGGGGAAATAAGAATTGGATTTACTCCAGATGAAGAGATAGGAAAAGGAGCAGATTTGTTTGATGTAGATTTATTTGGCGCATCCTATGCGTATACAATTGATGGAGGAGAACTGGGAGAGATTGAATATGAAAACTTTAATGCAGCAGAAGCAAAAGTTTTGATCAAGGGAAATTGTATTCATCCAGGAGAAGGGAAAAATAAAATGAAAAATGCATCTTTGATAGCTATGGAATTTAATTCCATGTTGCCTGATTTTGAGACGCCAGAGCATACAGAAGGATATGAAGGGTTTTATCATATTTTATCTGTCAAAGGAAATGAAGAAGCGGCAGAATTGGATTATATTATTAGAGATCATGATTATAATAAATTTCAAGATAAGAAAAAACAGTTTCGTAGAATCGGTCAGTATTTAAATGAAAAATATGCTGTAGAGGTTGTAGAAGTCGAATTAAAAGATTCTTATTATAATATGAAGAAAATGATTGAACCAAAGATGTATATTGTAGAAAATGCAATTAAGGCAATGGAATATAATAATGTAAAACCACTTGTAAAACCAATACGAGGAGGAACGGATGGCGCCAGATTGTCATATATGGGATTGCCATGCCCAAATCTTTCGGCAGGGGGACATAATTTTCATGGGAAATATGAATATGTACCTATAGAGTCAATGGATAAAATGGTTGATGTAATCGTAACATTAGTTGAAAAATAAGGGAGAGTACAGGAGGAAAGTATGGCAATTCAATTTAAATGCCCATCATGTGGAAGCTCATTGGCATATGATGCAAAAACGAAAAAGTTATTATGTGATCATTGTGGATATTCAAAAGAGGTTCCGGATTTTGAAAGTAAAAATTATCATGATATGAATGGAGAAGATGCGAAGACATATACATGTTCTTCTTGTGGGGCACAATTAATAACAGATGAAAATACGAGTGCAACATTTTGTAATTTTTGCGGAAATCCTACATTGATTGAAGATAGACTATTGGACGAGGCAAAGCCATCAGGAGTGGTGCCATTTACAGTATCCAAAGAACAAGCAAAAATCATATTTCGTAATTGGACAAAAAAAGGGATTTTGACTCCGAAATTATTAAAAAAATCTGCAACAGTTGAGAAAATGACGGGAATGTATGTACCTTTTTGGTTATATGATTATAAGGCGAGATCACAGATGAAAGCAAAGTGTACAAAGACGAATGTTGTAAGACAGGGAGATTATCAAATTACATATACCAAACACTATGTTGTAAATAGAGATATTGAAGCAAAATATAATATGATACCGGCAGATGCTTCGGAAAAAATGGAAGATCATATTATGGATTTATTAGAACCTTTTGAATATCAAGAATTAGTTCCTTTTGAGATGCCATATTTATCTGGATTTTATGCAGAAAAATTTAATTATGCAGGAGAGGATATGCTTCCGCGCATTCAAAAAAGAGTAAATGAATATATTACAGATACTACCAAAGAAACAATTATTGGTTACTCAGGAGTTGCAGTTGTGGAAAATCATCTATCCGGAGAATGTATGGATATGGAATATGTATTAATGCCTGTATGGACTTTGTTTTATAGATGGAAAAATAAAAATTATATGTTTACAATTAATGGACAGACAGGAAAAGTAGTGGCAGATAGGCCAGTGGATCCTGTTCGTGGAGTTGTTATGTTTTTTACAGTGGCAGTGATTATATTTGCATTATTATTTGTATTAGGGGGGTTCTTTTTATGAGAAAAAAAGTGATAAGTATAATTGCGGCTTTTATTTTTTTGTTTGTTATTGTGGGATATACGAGTGCAGATACAAGAGTGTTTGATGAGGCAGAATTATATTCTGATCAAGAAGAAGCGGAACTTGAACTGGAGTTGGTGCAGGCAATTGAAAATTTGCAATGTGATATTGTTATTTTGACAGTCCAAGATGCGGATGGATTAAATACAATGGAATATGCAGAAAACTTTTATACAGACAATGAATGTGGGTATGAAAGTGTAGGGGGTACTGGAGTTGTATTTGTAATTGATATGGATAATAGACAAGTGTGGATTACTACTTCGGGAGATGCAATTACCTATATAAATGATAATAGAATTAATTTGATAATAGATGAAGTGTATGATGATGTTGTAGATGGTGATTATTATGAAGCAACAAAGATTTTTATTGGGCAAATGGAAACATATATGAGAAATGATGATTTCTATAGTGATGATAAGGGAAGCGGTAATATTGATTATGTAGATACATATGATGGAGAAACGCATGAGATTACTTTTTGGGGAAATGCAACACAATATATTATTCCTGAAGTTATTATTTCTATTATAATAGCTGGAATTTCAGTACTGGTTGTAGCGAATGCAAATAAAACAAAGCAGACAATTAACAATCATACATATAGTAAAAACGATGAAATTACCATATATAACCAAACTGATCAATATACCCATACAACGTCTGTAAGAACTAAAATACCAACAAATAAAAGTGGTGGAGGGAGCACAACACATAGAGGAGGCGGAGGCGGTTCCTTTGGTGGAGGTGGAAGAGGCTTCTAAATAGGACTTATAAAAATAAAGGCCCTTGCATAATGCAAGGGCACTTTAATTCTAACCAATATTCCTATATATGCTGTATTAATATTTAAAGAGTTTCTGGGAGTGGATATTCAACACCGAAAGTGTTTACTGTAACAGCTTTTAAACGTTGTTCTTCAGTAGGACGGTCACTCCAATCAGTAGGAACTTCCGCAATTCGATTTACAATATCCATTCCATTGATTACTTTTCCAAAACCAGCATAAGAACCATCTAAGTGTGGTGATACTTCATGCATAACAAAAAATTGGGAGCCGGCTGAATTGGGATCTGAGGCTCTTGCCATTGATAATACACCAGGAGTATGTTTTAAATTATTGGTAAAACCATTTAACGTAAATTCTCCTTTGATAGAATAACCAGGTCCACCTGTTCCGGTACCTTGTGGATCTCCTCCTTGGAGCATAAAACCTTTGATAACTCTATGGAAAATAAGACCATCATAATAACCTTTATTTACAAGGCTAATAAAATTATTAACGGTGTTTGGAGCAATTTCAGGATATAATTCAGCTTCAAAAATACTACCGTCTGTCATTTCAAATTTAACTATTGGATTCTGAGACATAATTCAATTCCTTTCAACATTATTTTAATTCATTTTACCATAATACGAGGTCAAGTCAATGTTAAAAAATATAATTGTAGATGTAAAAGATTATAAAATAAAATTAAAAGAAAATATTTATCGAGAATATTTAGTGAAAAAATCAACACAAGATACTTTATCAGAAGACAGTATAATGATAACTGATGATATTATAAAAGGAAGATATTATCAGCAACAAGGCTATGCGGTTATTTTATGTATCCATTCATTGGATTTTATAAGTGGATTTTCATATATTGTAGAAGATATGGAGAATTGTGAGCAAGACTATCTAGAAATGGTGTATGCAAGAACCAAAGGGATTCCACTTCAAATATTGGAAACAGAAAGAACTTATGTAAGGGAGATTTCAATAGAAGATTTAAGAGAACTATATCTTATATATGAAGATGAAGAAATTAAAAAATATTTAGAACCGTTGTACGAATATGAAGAAGAAAAAGAATTTACAGAAAAATACATTCAAAATATGTATGGATTGTATGGTTATGGTCTATGGGTTGTATTTGATAAAAGAACAAATCAATTAATAGGTAGAGCAGGAATTAGCATTAGGGAAGTGAATGGAGAAAGCTGCCATGAATTGGGATATTTGTTAAAGCGAGAATACAGAAGACAGGGATATGCTTATGAAATTTGTAAAGGGATTATTCAGTGGTGTAAAGAAAAAACAGAGATAAAAAGTCTTATAGTTGTTACAGAAGAAAAAAATATAGCATCATGGAAATTGGCGTATAAATTGGGGTTTACACCCGAGAATTTATACGCCAATGACCTGATAACTAATTATATTATATTAAAAAATTGTTTTTAATTATTTTTTGACAATGAAATCTGCATATGCACTTTCAAGACCATGCTCTGTTGGATCAAGTCCTTCAAGTTCTTCAGCAGCTGATACACGAAGACCAACAGTCTTTTTAATTGCGAAGAATAAGATTGTTACAGTTACAACTGTCCATAGTGCAATAATCCCAACACCTTTTAACTGAATAAGTAGTTGATCAACACCACCACCATAGAACAATCCTTTTACATCAGCAGTTTCTGTTGTTGTTGCAAAGAAACCAACTAAGATAGTACCAACAAGACCACATGCACCATGAACTGCTACAGCACCAACAGGATCATCAATTCTTAATTTGTGATCAAGAAGCCATACTACGAAGACAACAACGATACCAGCAATTAATCCAATAAAGAATGCTCCAATGGCATCTACATATGCACAACCAGCTGTAATAGCAACAAGTCCTGCAAGAGAACCATTTAATGTCATAGATACATCTGGTTTTCCTTCTTTAACCCATGTGATAATCATAACAGTTACAGTTGCAACTGCTGCTGCAATTGTAGTAGTACCAAAGATCTGAGCAACACCAGCTACTGAACTAGCAGCAGCGCCGTTGAATCCGAACCAACCAAACCAAAGAATAAATACACCGAGTGCTCCAAGTGTAATGCTATGTCCAAGAATTGGTCTTGGTTTTCCGTTCTCATCAAATTTACCAATACGAGGTCCTAATATAGCAGCACCAATCAATGCTGAAATACCACCAACCATGTGAATTGCTGAAGAACCAGCAAAATCAATAAAACCATCTGTTAATAAGAATCCATTAGCTCCCCATACCCAGTGAGCTTCGATTGGATAGATAACTAAACTTAAAGCAATACTATAGATGCAATAAGATGCAAATTTTGTTCTCTCAGCCATAGCGCCAGAAACGATAGTAGCTGTTGTAGCACAGAATACAAGGTTAAATGCGAAATCAGCCCAATCTGTACCAGCAAAATCCCAAAGTGGTTTAGGACCCCATCCGATAAAAGCATTTCCATCAGTACCAGTAAGTAATGCATAACCTAGTACAAGGAAAGCGACTGTTCCTAATGAAAAATCCATTAAGTTTTTCATAATGATGTTACCTGCATTTTTTGCTCTTGTGAATCCAGACTCAACCATTGCAAATCCGGCTTGCATAAAGAATACCAAAGCGGTTGCCATAAGGAACCATATACTTCCCCAACCTACGAATAAATCTTCTAAAAATATCATATTTATTTCCTCCTTTTTTTATATAGACTTGTACAACTGTGCCTTTTCTTGCTATGCACCTTTTATTTTATAGGAATATCCTATGAAATAAAAAAAAGTACACATCTCGCTCGAGTGTGCACTTCATCGTGTCTTTTATTATCTATAAATTTTATGTTTGTAATCTAGCATATATAAAAATATAATTATTGAATAAATCGGAAATGAATTATTGACAGAGAAGAAAATAGAGCTTATTATACTTATAAAGAATTATTTATAGGGGATTTTTGAGGGGATAAAGATGAATAATAGAATATTGATGTTACAACCTTTGATAGAATATGGTACAAAAGAATATCAAGAAACAGAGGTTTTGAATTTGTATAAAACAATCATTTATGATTGTTTTGCACAAAAACAGCCTGAATTTGTTCCAGATGGATGTTTTGAACTTATATTTATGTGGAGTCCCAATTTGGTTGAGTGCGTTAAATTGTGTAAAAATACTCATATTGTATTACCTTATCAAGAGGTGCATTTACATGGAATTAGGGTGAGCCCAGGATATTGGATTGAAATAGGAAATGAAGAAATAGAATTTATGAAAAAAGAATTGGCACGTATTTATAATAGAGAGGATAGAAACTTATATATAGAGGAAAGAATCGGACGATATATAAAAAAAAGAGAGATGCACCCTGCAGTTAGTATAATGATTGATGAGATTATGCAATCGAATGGGAAAATTACAGTTGAAAAAATGGCGGAGGTATTAGGATATTCTGAACGTCATATTAATAATTTGTTTAAGGAGGTATTTGAATTTGGTCCAAAAAACTTTTGCCAGTATATAAGATTTCAGCATTCATTGTTTGAAATGTTAAAGGACCCATATAGAAATAACTCTCAATTTATAGAAAAGTTAAGTTATTCAGATCAAGCACATTTTCAGCGAGAATTTAAAATATATATGGGATTAACACCGAAGCAATTTATAGCAAGATATTTGATGCACTAAAAAAAGAGGTGAATTCACCTCTTTTTATCAGTAAAATTAATTTAAAGAGCTTCTGCTCCACGTTCTCCCGTACGAACTCTTACAGCATCTTCTACATTATAGATGAAGATTTTTCCATCACCAATGTATCCAGTAGCAATTTCTTTTGTAATTTTTTCTACAATCACTTCTGCGAGATCATCAGCAACAACTGTTTCAACTTTTATTTTAGGAAGAAGATTTACAAAATATTCATTCCCTCTATAAATTCTTTTGAAACCTTTTTGTGTACCGTATCCCATAATATTAGAGACCATAACACCGTTAGCTTTGCATTCATCGAGGATAACCTTAAGGTCATCAAGTTTCTCTGGTTTAACAATAATTTCAAGTTTCTTCATATATTTACCTCCTACCTATAATATACCAATCTATATCATCCCTTTGGTTTATGTGTTAATCTTATCACAAATATATAAGCAAATAAATAGAAAACTGTTATTTTTTTGATAATAAGGATTTGGAAACAAAATACATTCGAACATTCGATATAATTAGATATTTAGATTAAAAATATTAAGAAAAAATGGTAAGTAAAGAAAATTTGAAATTACTATAAATATTTTCAAAGGATGTGCCGATAAAAAATACGTAAGGATTTTTGATGAAAAATATAATTTTATAAAATATAATGGAAGAAAGTGAGGTGAGATATTTGAAAATTTCAGGAGATGATTATTTATCAAGTCAAAATAGTATATTACGTAATCAATTACAAGACTTTAGTACGAAGACAAAAGCATCAGAAATAATAAGCGCTCCTGTGAATGCAGATGTCTCATTAGAAAATAAAAATACCTCTCAGAATAATACCTCAGTGGAAGATGGTGTTACTCTGGATATTTCAGCTAACGGAGGTGCGGTAAGTAGAACTTCAGGGAAAATACCAAATGTGACATCTTCATTTGCACCTACTGAATTTTCCACCAAATCCGATGAAAATACAATATCTATGGAAGAAACACCCCAAACAAGCAATACTGAATCCACTAATTCAGTGTTAAATCAGTATCGTTTTTTTGTTCAATCTTCACAGTATGAAGGTTCAGATGGAGTGGTTAATAGAATCTTCAGATAAAGATTAAAAAAAACAGAAAAACACTTGATTTAATGTAGTCTCTATTGTATAATCCATATTGTTGTTTGCGAAAGAAATCGTCAATCAACAAGAGCATAGTGGGCTATAGCCAAATGGTAAGGCACTGGACTCTGACTCCAGCATTTACAGGTTCGAGCCCTGTTAGCCCAGCTAAGGGCATCACGACGGTGGTGCTTTTTTTAAATTAAAGAATTATTTTTGCATTAGATATCATAACAATTTAATAGAAATTAGATTATTTATGGAGACGTACCGAAGAGGCCGTAACGGGAACGACTCGAAATCGTTTTGTCCAGCGATGGGCACGTGGGTTCGAATCCCACCGTCTCCGCTCATTAAAAACTCGCAAATTCTTAAAGTGAAGAATTTGTGAGTTTTTTTATATACTGATCCTTGATTTACCACACCTTCATTACAATAACATGTCGGAGGTTCAAATGTAGGAATGGGAGTCTAATGACCGTGGAGAAATTTAATCTTTAAGTTGAAAAGGTAGATGTAAAGGGATATTTTTTTTTACTTTATTCCAAAAATTAATGTGAATATACTGTACAGTTGACATTGAGAAATGTAGAATATATATAGGAAAGAGCTACGAGGAGGTTAAATATGAAGCAAAATAAACAAACAATTAAAAATATGATAGTAGTTTTGATTGTTTTTATAATCCTTATGGGCGTTATATCATTTGCATTATATCCTTACTTTGATAAATTAAGGGATCCTGTTGCTAGAGAATCATTTAAAGTTTGGATAAAATCAAGAGGAATATGGGGCTATATTATTGTTGTAGGAATACAAATGTTGCAGATTATAATTGCTTTTGTTCCAGGAGAACCTGTGGAAATTATGGCTGGGTTACTTTATGGAGGATTAGGTGGATTTGTGATTTGTACAATAGGAAGTATTTTGGCATCATCTGCTGTGTTTTTATTTTCTAAAAAAGTGGGAGTTCGAATTATAACAAAAATATTCGGAAAAAATAAATTAGAAGAATTTCAGTTTCTTCATAATTCACATAAAAGAGAACTTGTTTTATTTATTTTATTTTTAATTCCAGGTACACCGAAAGATATGCTTACCTATGTAGTGGGGGCAACGCCAATAAAATTATCTAGATTTTTGGTCATAACGACGATTGCTAGAATTCCATCAGTAATAACTTCTACGTATATAGGTTTTAATTTAATTGAAGGAAACTGGGTTCAAGCAATTATTTTATTTGGAATAACAGCAATCATTGGTGTGGTTGGGATTATATATAAGGAACGAATTATAAATGCCTGCCGTAAAATAGGAAGAAAAATCAAAATGGAAAAAGAAGAATTTGTAAAACATCATTAATAGAATATCGTCTTGCCCTCTATAATTTAATATGATATCATCAAATGAAGATAAAATATTTTGGATTTTATAGGGTAGAATAAGGGGTGGATAGTTGATTTTTTCCATGGATGAACAAGTGAGATATAGTGAAGTTAATAGAAAAAGCGAATTAACATTAGATGCACTAGTGAATTATTTTCAAGACTGTACCATGTTGCATTCAGAGACCCAGAATCATGGGCTAACATATTTTGAAGAAACAATGTGTTTTTGGTTTTTGGCATCTTGGCAAATTGAGATTCTGCAAATTCCTAAACTTTATGATAAGATTACAATATTTACCAATCCATATGAGTTCAAAGGATTTCTTGGATATCGTAATTTTTGGATAGAGGATAGTGGTGGAAATACAATCGTGAAAGCAAATTCAGTCTGGATCTATTTGGATTTACAGACCAAGACCCCTAAAAGAATTCCACAGCAAGAGATGGATGCTTATGGTTTTGCTGAACCAAAACTAGAAATGGTGTATGAACCTCGTAAGATTAAAATACCAGTTGAGCTAGGGGAATGTCCAGTTGTACCAGTTTTGGATATGCAAATAGATACCAATCAACATGTGAATAATTGTGAATATATTAAGACGGCTATGTATGTGGCTGGGATTAATGATATGCCACATCAATTGAGAGTGGAATATAAAAAAGCAGCAGTTGCTGGAGATATTTTCTATCCTTATATATATAAGGACAAAGAAATGTGTACTGTTGATTTACAAG
>JBFHFI010000053.1:0-13559 GCA_041583675.1 Butyrivibrio sp.
AAATCAGAACAAGAAATGAAAGAATTATTTCCTTATGCATTAGAAGCCTTGGAAAATACACATAAAATTGCAGAGCGGTGTAATGTAGAAATAGAATTTGGAGTTATGAAATTACCAGAGTATGAAGTGCCAAGTGGTTATGATGCATTTGGTTATCTTGTGCATCTTTGTATGGAAGGTATGAATAAGAGATATGGCGAATATGGTGCGGAGTTAAAAAAACGTTTGGATTTTGAATTAAAGGTTATTCGAGAAATGGGATATGTAGATTATTTCTTGATTGTTTGGGATTTTATTCATTATGCCAAAAGTAATGGGATTGCAGTGGGACCAGGGAGAGGGTCGGCGGCAGGATCCGTTGTATCCTATTGTTTGGAAATAACAGATATAGACCCTATTCAATATAATCTTATTTTTGAAAGATTCTTAAATCCGGAACGAGTATCTATGCCTGATATAGATATAGATTTTTGTTATGAAAGAAGGTCAGAAGTAATTGACTATGTTGTTAAAAAATATGGAAGTGAAAGAGTGGTACAGATTATTACCTTTGGAACCTTAGCGGCGCGAGGGGTAATTAAAGATGTTGGTCGTGCTATGGATATTCCATATATTAAAACAGATATGCTTTCTAAAATGATTCCTAATGAATTGGGGATTACAATTGATAAAGCATTGGTTCAAAATAAAGAATTTGGGGAAATATATGAAAATGACCCAGAGGTAAAATATTTAATTGATACTTGCAAACGTTTGGAAGGATTGCCAAGACATTCTTCTATGCATGCAGCGGGGGTTGTAATTGGTTCCAAATCTATTGATGAATTTGTTCCTTTGTCGAGAGCTTCAGACGGAACGATAACGACGCAGTTTGCAATGACGACCATTGAAGAACTTGGATTACTTAAAATGGATTTCTTAGGTCTAAGAACTTTGACGGTAATTCAAAATGCAGAAAAATTAATTAATATGAAAAGTGATAAAGTGTTTGAGATTAATAAAATAGATTATAATGATCAAACAGTTCTGGAACTAATTGGAACGGGCAAAACAGAAGGAATGTTCCAATTGGAAAGTGCCGGAATGAAAAGTTTTATGAAGGAATTGAAACCAAGAAATTTAGAAGATCTTATAGCGGGAATCTCTCTTTATAGACCGGGACCAATGGACTTTATTCCCAAATATATTGAGGGCAAGAATAATCCTAGTTCTATTACATACGAGTGTAAAGAATTAGAACCTATTTTGGCACCAACTTATGGATGTATTGTTTATCAAGAACAAGTAATGCAAATTGTAAGAGATTTAGCAGGCTATACATTGGGAAGAAGTGATTTGGTACGACGTGCAATGTCTAAGAAAAAACAGTCTGTTATGGAAAAAGAAAGAAAGAATTTTATATATGGAAACCCAGAAGAAGGCGTTCCAGGATGTATGGCGTTGGGAATCGAGGAACAGGTGGCATCTAAAATCTATGATATGATGATGGATTTTGCTAAATATGCTTTTAATAAATCTCATGCAGCTTGTTATGCATATGTGGCTTTTCAGACAGCATATTTAAAATGTTATTATCCATTGGAATTTATGGCAGCACTAATGACAAGCGTGTTGGATAACACATCAAAAGTGTCCCAATATATTCTTAATTGTAGGCAAATGGGAATCGACATATTACCACCCGATATTAATGAAGGGGAAGGCGTCTTTTCAGTATCTGGAAAAGGTATTCGATATGGTCTTCTAGCAATTAAAAGTCTTGGACGTCCAGTAATAGAAAGCATTGTTAATGAACGCGAAGCAAGTGGACCGTTTAAGAACATTAAGGATTTTGCTATGAGATTAACGGGAAAAGAAGTAAATAAAAGAACGGTTGAAAGTCTTATTAAATCAGGATCTTTTGATAGTTTTGGAATTACTAGAAAGCAAATGATGTATATATATACAGAGGTTATGGATCAGGTGGCTGTAGAACGAAAAGAAGCGGTTTCGGGACAAATATCTTTATTTGAAATGTTTGAACCAGAGGATAAACCATCTGAAATAGCGATTCCAGATGTAGGAGAATATTCATTAAATGAACGTTTAGAACTTGAAAAAGAAGTATTAGGTGTATACGTTAGTGGACATCCTATGGACGATTATCGAGAGTTGTGGACTCAGAACATTACAAATATGACTTCTGATTTTCAAATGGATGAAGAGTCAGAAAATGAAAAAGTAAAAGATGGAGCTCGTGTTGTTGTTGGTGGAATTATTAATGACGTTAAAGTAAAAATGACGAAGACGGGGAAAAGTATGGCCTATCTTTTATTGGAAGATTTAGCAGGAGTTGTGGAAATTGTTGTTTTCCCAAGGCAATTTTCGGATTTTAGACAATATATGATAGAAGATAAAAAAGTTTTTGTAATAGGAACAGTGGATATGAGGGATGAGGAACATGGAAAAGTTTTGTGCAATAAAGTTATTTCATTTGAATCTATTCCAAAAGAATGCTGGGTAAAATTTCCCGATAAAAAAACATATTTAGAACAAGAGTCAGAATTATTCGGTTATTTTAAAGATTCTGATGGAAATGATCAAGTTATTATATATTGTGAAGCAGAGAAAATAAGAAAAATATTACCAAGGTCTATGACGATTGATGCAAATAATCAGCTTTTGGAGGGCCTGAAAAAACGATTTGGTGAAAAAAATATCAAAGTCGTTGAAAAATCTATTGAAAAATAGAAGGAAATAGCATAAAATGACTATAATATTGAGATTTTTTGGAGGTAAAAAAATTGGAGAATAGCGTAAAAACAATAGCCGTGTTAACAAGCGGTGGAGATGCACCAGGAATGAATGCTGCTACAAGAGCAGTGGTTAGAATAGCATTAGCAAGAGGCCTCAAAGTAAAGGGGATTTTAAAAGGATACAATGGATTACTAAATGAAGAGATTATTGATTTGGACGCCACAAGCGTATCGGAAACGATTGCGAGAGGCGGAACATTTTTATATACAGCTAGATGTCTCGAATTTATTGATCCGGAATATCAGAAAATTGGAGCTGAAAATTGTAGAAAACATGGAATAGATGGATTGGTTGTAATTGGTGGGGATGGATCCTTTATGGGAGCTCAGAAATTATCTAATCTTGGAATAAATACAATTGGAGTTCCAGGAACAATTGATTTAGATATTGCGTGTACAGATTATTCAATTGGTTTTGATACAGCAATTAATACAGCAATGCAAGCAATTGATAAGATTAGAGATACATCAACTTCTCATGAAAGATGTTCCATTATAGAAGTTATGGGAAGAAATGCAGGACATATTGCTTTATGGTGTGGAATTGCAAATGGAGCAGAAGAAATTCTACTTCCTGGTAAATATGATTTTGATGAAGCGAGAATTATAAATAGTATTATTGAGAATAAGAAAAAAGGTAAAAAACATCATATTATTATTAATGCAGAGGGTGTTGGTGGATCAACAGAGATGGCTTTGAGAATAGAAAGAGCTACAGGAGTGGAGACAAGAGCAACAATTCTTGGACATATGCAACGTGGTGGTAGTCCAACATGTAAAGACCGTGTATATGCATCTATGATGGGCTCTATGGCAGTAGATCTTTTATGTGAAGGAAAATCTAATAGAGTTGTGGCATATGCTCATGGAGAATTTGTGGATTTTGATATTGATGAAGCACTTGCAATGAAGAAAGATGTTGATGAAAATATGTTTGGAGTAAGCAAACTTCTTTGCAGATAATAGAATAGAATAAAGATTGCCATATGGGCATGAAGAGGTGATACTTTGATTACAAGTACCAGCAATTCACAGGTGAAAGCAATTCATAATCTAATAAAAAAGTCCGGGGAGAGAAATAGCCGCGGACTTTTTGTAATTGAAGGTATTAGAATGTTTGTAGAAACACCTAAGGATAGAATTGAAAAAGTATATGTTTCAGAAAATTTTTATAAATCAAATCAAATTCAACTAGAAGAATATCAATATGAAATAGTGTCGGATTCAGTATTTTCACAGATGTCAGATACGAAAACCCCTCAAGGGATTATGGCATTGGTTAAAATGTTGGAATATCATTTAGAAGATATATACGCAGATAAGAGAGTTCCATTGATTTTAGTTTTGGAGAATATTCAAGATCCAGGTAATCTTGGAACGATAATTAGAACTGCAGAAGGCGCGGGTGTGACAGGAATTATTTTATCTAAAAAAACAGTGGATATTTATAATCCAAAAACCATAAGATCTACAATGGGAGCACTGTATAGAATGCCATTTTGCTATCAAGAGAATTTAATTGATTGTATAGGAGATTTTCACAAAAGAGGAATAAAAACAATGGCTGCAGATTTAAAGGGCGACCATATTTATTATCAGGAAGAACTTACAATTCCATTAGCAATTTATATTGGGAATGAAGGAAATGGATTAACAGAAGAGTTATCAAATACAGCAGATATTAAGGTGAAAATACCGATGGAGGGTATGCTGGAATCATTGAATGCAGCCATTTCAACTGCTATTTTATTATATGAGTGTAAGCGTCAAAAAGACCAAATTTGACAATAATTGTTAAATTTGATAGAATACCTTTAATAAAATGTAACAATTTTGTAACATATATTTCTTAAGAAGTTTGGAGGTTAATATGGGATTCAAAAGTAGAAAGGCGGCAGTCCTTGGAGTATTATCTATTCTCCTAATGGTACAGCTTGTTTTTTCCAATATGAACTCATCTAATATTGCTACAGAAACGGAAGCGGTAGATACAGAGTTTTTTAATGCTCAAGTAACAGAGGATGAGGATAGTATTGACGGAATCACTGAAATGGAAGTGGTATCTGCGGATTTGAATGTTGTGTATCGCAGTACATTGACATCGACAGAGGCTGTTGATGATTTTGAAGGTAATATTGACAATAGTGATTATGATAATAAAATAATTTCATATACATGTGATCAATTAAACGTATATGCAGAGGCGGATATCTCATCAGAGGTTCTTGGAATCATGTATGCGGGTAGTGAGGCGAATATTATTGAGATAGGATCCGAGTGGACTAAAATTAGTTCAGGGGATGTAGAAGGATATGTTCGTAATACAGATGTATTGTTTGGAAAAGAAGCTGAAACAGTGGCGCAATTAATTGGAAACAAAGAAGCTACAGTAGTTGTGGACCAAGCACAAGTATTATCTGATCCAGAAGATGGATCTGAGGTTATAGATACCTTGAGTGTTGGGGAAAATATTGAAGCATTGGAAGAAACTTCAGGATACATATTAGTATCAACTGAAAGTATTTATGGCTATGTAAAAGATGAAAATGTAACAATTTCTTATGGATTAGAAAAGGCTATGACGATGGAAGAAGTGGAAGCAGCACAGGCAGAAGCGGCAGCGGCGGCGGCAGAGGAAGCAGCTCAAGCAGCGGCGGCAGCGGCAGCGGCAGAAGCAGCTACACAAGCAGCGGCGGCGAAATATGCGAATATTTCAACAGCTACAAGAGCGGCATATAGTGCTTCAGCAGAAGAGACGCATCTATTGGCGGCAATTATATACTGGGAGTCAGGTTGGGAACCAGCAGAGGGACAATTGGCGGTAGCAAATGTTGTGCTTAATAGAGTCTTATCTAGTAGGTTTAAACAGAATACAATAACAGATGTTATTTATGCAGCAGGTCAGTTTACAGGGGTAGCAGAGAATAATGCTCCATCTGCAAGATTCCAAGCTGTATTAGATATGTCAAATGAGGAATTAAATGTAAGAGGATGTTATGATGCAGCAATTACTGCTTTGTCAGGACAGAATAATATTGGAGATTTATTATTTTTTATTAGTGTAAAAAAAGCAAATTATGCCAAATATACTAGTTATACGATTTTAAACAATCATTGTTTTTATACATATTAAGAATAGGTAGAGTCTGAAGTAGAGATACTTCGGACTTTTTTTATTGGAAATAAAAAAGATATAAAGATTTAAGAGATCTTTAAGAATGCTATGATTGATATATTTTTAAACATATAGTAAAATGATAATATAAATGTAAACAGATTTGAATAATTGTTTGCGGAATGGAGGGATATACATGGATTCTATATTATGGATATGGATTGCCTTGTTGGTGATATTGATTTTATTTGAATTAGCATCCCCTACACTTACTACAATTTGGTTTGCGGGAGGTTCATTGTTTGCATTAATTCTTGCAATTATAAATATGCCAATATGGATACAAATTGTTGCGTTCCTTGTTATTTCATTATTGTTATTAATATTTACAAGACCATTTTTTACAAAATATTTAAAAATAGGTCAAGAAAAAACCAATATTGATAGTTTTCCAGGTGAAAAGGCAAAGGTAACAGAAGAAATACGAAACATTGATGAGATTGGAACAGTTATATATAAAGGCCTTGAGTGGATGGCTCGTTCTGAAGATAATAGTATTATACCAGTGGATGTGACAGTTGAAATTGTTAGGGTAACGGGAGCAAAATTAATTGTTAAACAAATATAATTAAGAGGAGAAAAGTATGAGTTTATTAAGTATTACGTCAGGCCAAGGTAGTTTGATTGCAACAGTAGTTATTATATTAATTGTTCTGATATTGTTAGCATCATGTATTAAAATAATACCTCAGGCACAAGCTATGATTCTAGAAAGATTGGGTGGTTATAAAACAACCTGGACAGTAGGTATTCATATAAGAATTCCATTTATAGACAGGGCGACGAAAAGAATGAGTTTGAAAGAACAAGTTGTGGATTTTCCACCACAACCAGTTATTACGAAAGATAATGTAACAATGAGAATTGATACAGTTGTATTTTTTCAAATAACAGATCCAAAGCTATATGCTTATGGAGTTGAACATCCTATTATGGCAATTGAGAATCTTACAGCAACTACATTGCGTAATATTATTGGTGATTTGGAATTGGATCAAACATTGACTTCTAGAGAAGTTATTAATACTAAGATGAGAGTTGCTCTTGATACAGCAACAGATCCATGGGGAATTAAAGTGAATCGTGTGGAACTTAAGAATATTATTCCGCCAGCAGAGATCCAAAATGCAATGGAGAAACAGATGAAGGCAGAACGTGAACGTCGTGAAGCAGTAACTCGTGCGGAAGGTGAGAAAAAAGCTAGTATTACGGTATCAGAAGGAAAAAAACAATCTGTAATACTTGAAGCAGAAGCTGATAAAACATCATTGATTTTGAGAGCGGAAGCAAAAAAAGAAGCGACAATTAGAGAAGCAGAAGGTGAAGCTGAAGCGATTAGAGCAATACAACAAGCGAGTGCAGATGGTATTAAATATATTAGAGAGGCAGGAGCTGATGAAGCGGTTCTTACTATAAAGAGTTTGGAAGCTTTTGTAAAAGCGGCAGATGGCCAAGCAACAAAGATTATTGTTCCTTCAAATATTCAAGGAATTGCAGGGCTTGCAAAATCATTGGTTGAAATTGGTAAAGACGAATAAAAATTATGATAAAAATGGCATGCTTGCATGTCATTTTTTTTGTGTATCTGTAAACCTGTAGATGTATGATTATTAACGAAAACTCTATTTTGCTAATAATAATGTATAAATATACATGATTATTAACGAAATATGCATAATTATATTGACAAAGATTAAAAGTTGATGTATTGTAAAAATATAATTTAACGGATATAAGAAAGGGGCCTTTATAATGAATTTAAAAGGAAAAAGTTTCCTTACATTAAAAGATTTTACATCACAGGAAATAGAATATTTAATAGATTTAGCTGCAGAGTTAAAAGAAAAAAAGAAAAAGGGAATTACAGGACATAGCATGAAAGGTAAGAATGTTGCTCTTATATTTGAGAAACCTTCTACAAGAACTAGATGTGCTTTTACTGTTGGTTGTATAGATGAAGGTGCGCATCCTGAATATCTTGGAAAAGATGATATTCAGTTAGGGTATAAGGAAAGTGTAAAAGATACAGCTCGTGTATTGGGAAGAATGTTTGATGGTATAGAATTTCGAGGATTTTCACAGAAAACAGTGGAAGAGTTGGCGGAATTTAGTGGAGTACCTGTATGGAATGGTTTAACGGATGAATATCACCCAACGCAAATTTTGGCGGACTTTTTAACGGCAAAGGAACAATTTGGTTATTTGAAAGGGCTTCATTTTGTATATCTTGGAGATGGGCGTAATAATATGGCGAATAGTTTGATGATAGGTGCTTCTAAGCTGGGAATACATTTTGCAATTATAGCACCAAAAGAATTGTGGCCAGATCAGTCTCTTATTGAGTTATGTCAAGGATATTCAAAAGAATCTGGTTCGGAAATTATAATTACAGATTCAACAGACGCTGTAATAGGCGCAGACATATTATATACGGATGTTTGGTGTTCTATGGGAGAAGAAGAGAAGATGGCGGAACGTGTAAAACTTTTGAGCCCATATCAGGTTAATAGAGCACTTATGAATAAAACAGGAAAGTCAGAATCTGTTTTTATGCATTGTTTACCTGCAGTGAAAGAAAAAGAAGTGACGGAAGAAGTATTTGAATCTGCGCAATCGGTTGTTTTTGATGAAGCAGAAAACAGAATGCATACAATCAAAGCGGTAATGGTTGCAACATTGGGTGATATATAGTATTATTACGGGTAAGTTTAGTGATTGAAAGGATATTCGTGATATGTATACTATATCTTCAAATAGTGGGAAATTACAAAGGATTATAAGACTTATTATAGATATTTTAAATGTGATTATTGGTGTTGCGACGGTGGTTTTAGCAATTTTGGCATTTATTTATACTGGTAAAAATATGTGGATGTTTCCAGTAATATTTTTATTGGGTGGTATTATGAATGGATTGACAGGTCTAAAATATTTTATAACCGATAAAAAAATAGCAGGCATTGTAGCAGAAGTATTTGCAATGGTATTATTTGTGGTTTGTTATATGAGCTACATGGCCATCGGAGGTTGACAATCTTGAGGGATAGAGTGTTACAGATGCTACAAGAAAAAAATGAATTTATATCAGGACAGGAATTGTGCGAGAACTTAGCTGTTTCTAGAACTGCAATATGGAAATCTATTCATGTTTTACAAGAAGAGGGTTATCATATAGAGGCGGTTCGGAACAAAGGGTATCGTTTGATTTCCAGCCCTGATGTTTTATTTTCAAATGAAATAAAAAGTCATCTACAGACCAAATGGTTTGGAGATAAAATCATATATCTGGAAAGTGTGGATTCAACCAATAATGAGGTGAAAAGACGTGTTGAGACTGGAGAATTAGAGAATTTATTGGTGGTAAGTGAGGAACAAATAGCAGGTAAAGGACGAAGAGGAAGAAGCTGGAAATCTCCTAGAGGGACTGGGATATGGATGTCTTTTGTAATTAAACCTGAATTAGAACCAGAATCAGCTCCGATGATAACATTGGTTGCAGCAATGGCATGTGCAAAAGCAATACGAGAAATTACAGGACTGGAAGCTTCTATAAAATGGCCCAATGATATTGTGGTAAATGGGAAAAAAGTTGTTGGTATATTAACAGAGATGAGTACAGAAATGATGTATGTTAATTATGTAGTTGTTGGAGTTGGTATTAATGTTAATATGGAGGAGTTCCCAGAAGAAATAAAAGAAGTGGCTACATCTTTGAAAATAGAGGCGAAAAGTGAAATATCAAGAAGCCAATTAGTGGCAAAATTTGGAGAACAATTTGAAAAATATTATCAAGAATTTCTTGATAAACAAAATCTTTCTAGTATAAGAGAAGAGTATGAAGAATATTTAATTAATTGTAATAAAGAGGTTGCTATTCAACAAGGGCAAGACCGGTGGAATGGTATAGCTTTGGGAATAAATAATAATGGAGAACTATTGGTAAAAAAACAGGATGGAGAGGTACAAGTTATTCGAGCGGGAGAGGTTTCTGTAAGAGGGCTGTACGGATATGTATAAAAAAGATAGGAGAGCTATGTATCAAGATAAAGTTATATTATGCGCATCAAGTGCATATGACAAAAAATATTTTTTTAATGAAGATTTTAAGGGATTACCAAAAGAAGTAAAGGAAGAGTTGAAAGTGGTTTCAGTCTTGCATACGGAAGATGTTGGAGGAATTCTAATTATAGAATTTGATGAACAAGGACAACTATTGCTTGGAATTAGTTCTGATGAAGGAGATCTGCTTTTTGATGATATTGGGGCAGCTTTGAAAATAAAAAAACTTCAAAAAGAGAAACAAGATTTATTTGAATCAATAGAAATGTATTATAAAGTTTTTTTCTTGGGTGAAGATATAGGGGAAGAATAATACATGGAAATAAAAGGGATAAAATTAGAAAATAATCTTATGTTAGCGCCCATGGCTGGTGTTACAGATTTGCCGTATAGATTACTTTGTAAAGAACAAGGTTGTGGATATATGGTAACGGAAATGGTTAGTGCTAAAGCGATTTTGTTTCGAAATAAAAACACAGAGTTGCTTTTGCAGACCAAAGCTGAGGAAGGAATGGTGGGACTTCAATTATTTGGTTCAGAACCAGAGGTTATGGCAGAGGCTGTGAAAATGTTGGAACCAAGAGAATTTGTGGCGTTCGACATTAATATGGGGTGCCCAGTCCCTAAAATAGTAAACAATGGAGAGGGCTCGGCATTAATGAAAGATCCTAAATTGGCAGAATCTATTGTAAAGGCGATGAGTCAAGCGACGAAAAAACCAATTACTGTTAAATTTCGCAAAGGATTTACAGAAGAGACCGTAAATGCTGTGGATTTTGCAAAACGAATGGAAAACGCCGGAGCATCAGCAATTACGATTCATGGGAGGACAAGGGATCAATATTATTCTGGATCTGCAGATTGGAATATTATTCAAGAAGTGGTAAATGCGGTAGAGATTCCTGTTTTTGGAAATGGAGATGTTGCATCTGCTGAAGATGCAATGGCAATGATGCGGGAAACAGGTTGTCAAGGCATAGGAGTGGGAAGAGCAGCAAAGGGAAATCCATGGATATTTAGAGAGATTATAGCAGGCATTTCTGGGGAAACAATTCCTTCAAGGCCTAATTTAAAAGAAATACGGGATATGATTAAAAGACACGCGTCCTTAATGGTGGAATATAAGCCGGAGTTTATGGCGATAAGGGAGATGCGTAAACATGTATCTTGGTATACAACAGGATTGCATAATTGTTCTGCTTTGAGAAAAGAAATCAATGAAACAGAGACGCTTCAGGCTTTATTTGAACTATTAGATAAAAGAATGATTGACAAATGAATTTTACTTATCTTATAATAATATGAATTGTATAAAGATACCATTGAGAGAATTATGAATATGATATATGAAAGGTGCGAATTAATATGGCAGAAAAGAAAAACTTAATGACATATGAGGGACTTAAGAAACTTGAAGAGGAAGTTCAGGAACTAAAAGTTGTGCAAAGAAAATTGGTTGCTGAAAAAATAAAAGAAGCTAGAGAACAAGGAGATCTTTCTGAAAATGCAGAATATGATGCTGCAAAAGATGAGCAGAGAGATATTGAAGCGAGAATAGAAGAAATAGAAAAAATTCTTAAAAATGTTGAAATAGCGGATGAAGGTGTTACAAAAGACGGAGAAGTTGGACTCGGTTGTGTGGTTAAAGTCTATGATTATGAATTTGAAGAAGAAGTATCTTTTAAATTAGTAGGTTCAACAGAAGCGCGCAGTCTTGAAAATAAAATTTCAAATGAATCTCCTTTGGGAAAAGCACTTTTAGGTAGAAAAATAAATGATGAAGTGGTTGTGGAAGCACCTACAGGAATTCTTAAATATAAGATTTTAGAAGTAGCGAGAAATTAGAACGCCTATTAAGGCAAAAAGGAGTGAATATTTTGGCTGAACAGAATAACGAACAGCAAGTGGTACAGGATACAAGCGTATTAATCCAGGTAAAAAAAGATAAACTAAAGGATCTTGTTGAAAGAGATTTGAATCCTTTTGAAATAACCAAATATGAGGTATCTCATCATGCATTAGAAATAAAGGAAAATTTTGAAGAGCTTAAAGGAAAAGCGGTAACAGTAGCCGGACGTCTTATGTCTAAAAGAGTTATGGGAAAGGCTTCTTTTTGTAATGTTCAGGATATTAACGGGAACATTCAGTCTTATGTAGCGAGGGATAGTTTGCCAGAAGGAACTTATGCTGATTTTAAAAAAATGGATATTGGCGATATTGTTGGAATAACAGGAGAGGTTTTTCAGACAAAAACAGGAGAGATTTCTATTCATGCAAGTGAAGTGAAGTTATTAACCAAAAGTCTTCAGATTCTTCCAGAAAAATATCATGGTTTAAAAGATACAGATGCTAGATATAGACAGAGATATGTGGATTTAATTGTGAATCCGGAAGTAAGGGAAACTTTTATCAAAAGATCACAAATTATCAAAGAAATAAGAAATTATTTGGATGGTGAGACTTTTATTGAAGTTGAGACTCCTATGTTAGTACAAAATGCAGGTGGAGCAGCAGCAAGACCTTTTGAAACACATTATAATGCCTTAGATGAAGATGTAAAACTTAGAATTTCTCTTGAACTTTATTTAAAGAGATTAATTGTAGGTGGTCTTGAAAGAGTTTATGAAATTGGAAGAGTTTTTAGAAATGAAGGAGTTGACACACGTCATAATCCTGAATTTACACTTCTTGAATTATATCAGGCATATACAGATTATCATGGAATGATGGATTTATCTGAGAATATGATTAGAACTGTTTGCGAAAAAGTAAATGGAACATCGATCATTCAATATGGAGATGTGGAAATAGATTTATCAAAACCTTTTGCTAGAATTACTATGGTGGATGCAGTTAAAAAATATGCAGGCATTGATTTTGATACTGTTGCAGATGACGAAGCTGCAAAACTTCTTGCAAAAGAGCATCATATAGAATTTGAAGACAGACATAAAAAAGGTGATATTTTAAGCATGTTTTTTGAGGAATATGTAGAGGATAAATTAATTCAACCTACATTTGTAATGGATCATCCAATTGAAATATCTCCACTTACCAAGAAAAAACCTTCAAATCCTGCTTATACAGAACGTTTTGAACTTTTTATTACATCAAGAGAGATTGCAAATGCATATTCTGAGTTAAATGATCCAATTGATCAAAGAGAACGTTTTGAAGCACAAGAATCATTAAAGGCAGCTGGTGATGAAGAAGCAAATAGCATTGATGAGGATTTCTTAAATGCATTGGCTTATGGAATGCCACCTACTGGAGGAATTGGATTTGGAATTGATCGTTTGGTAATGTTGTTGACAGATTCAGCAGCAATTAGAGATGTATTGTTATTTCCGACGATGAAGAGCCTGGATAAATAAATCCAGTGTTTATAGGACTTGCGAGAGATTCCGATGTCCAAAGGACATCAAAAGGACATCAAATCGTTGGTCGAGTCCGAATGAACTAAAATTTTGGGAAATGAAGATTAATTCAATAAAAAGACTATTTAGGATGTTTTTCTAGAGAAATTTAGA
>JBFHFI010000054.1:0-13523 GCA_041583675.1 Butyrivibrio sp.
CAAAACGATTTTCCCCATTGAATACCATATATTCTTTTATTTAAAATATATCTTCCTCTTTACCTAATTCTTCTTATTTCCTATACTTAATTGATCCTTTCTCTCTAATAAATTCACCTCTACTTAAATTATCTTCCACTCTATAAATAGAAGTATCAATTTGTACTATAACTCCTTCATACACTTTATCTAAAACTTTTATCTTATTTCCTTTGACTGTTGATAGCAGTTCCAGCAATTCATGTCTAATAGCTATTTGTTCCTCTGTTTCTGATTTCTTAATATCATAAGCCTGTCTTATTTTTGCAAACATTTCTTCATCTATCATATAGTTTTTTGAAACATTTGATGTGAATTTTTTAATTGCATTCTCAAATATATCTGTTTCTGACCTGAGCTTTTCAATTTTTTTATTTAATTTATCATATTTCTCTATATATTTTTCAGTAAATCCAATTTTTATACTGGTTGAAATAAATGCTTCATTTCCAATATATTTGGCTTCAATATTATATAAAGCCATGGTTTCTCCCCCAACAATTGCACCTTTATTTCCTAATATTAATATAGATTTTTCTGATTCGCATTTACACATAAATAAATAATTCGCTTTAATGGTACCCTTTGACCTTATTGAGACTCCTTCAAAATATTTTCCACTTACGTCTCCTCCTGCTATAATGGATCCAATTTGCTCCCCTTGCATTCCACTTTTCAAAAGCACATCTTTTCCTGCTATTATAGTTGTTGCTCCTACATGTCCACCAATCTCAATATTTCCACTAGCACTAATTTTCATTCCAGCTGTTACATCACCATCAATTGTAATATCACCATCAAACTCAATATTCCCCACCGTAATATCAACATTTCCCTTGTGCCTAAAGATTCGGGATACCTCTAATTCCTGACCTTTTAATTCTACTTTTCCAGAAAATGATGCCCTATATTCTGTCTGCTCTTCATTTGTATAAAACCCTCTGCCTTTATGCCTTGGAAGGTTTTTTGATTTTGGCGGTGTTAATAATTGACCTGTTACTGTATACCCAAATCCACCTGCCACTGGAGGCGTATAGCTAGCAATCAACTCTCCTTTTTGTACCGTAACAAACATATCTATACTATGATAATCAACACTTCCATCTTCTCTGATTTT
Source organism: Butyrivibrio sp. (assembly GCA_041583675.1). Taxonomy (GTDB): domain Bacteria; phylum Bacillota; class Clostridia; order Lachnospirales; family Lachnospiraceae; genus Eshraghiella. The sequence goes on from JBFHFI010000054.1 coordinate 1,157, forward strand.
AGGTTGTTTATTTATTTTCGTATCAAAAAAATAACTAAAAAATCCATCTTTTCCTTTTTGAACTTCTTTTCCCTTTGCTACCTCAAAAGGCTGAAAATATAATTCCTCTTCGCATATCTTATTAATCTCATCTGTTAAAATTCCCTGCTTTACACCTGCTACCATTAAAATATCTTTAATTTCATCTTGACTATAACACTTTCCATCTTCTTTAGGAGCAAGTATAATCTCCGCGGACATATTGTCTTTTGCAATATTAACTCTATTGCCCAATTTAATTTTTTCCAAACGGTTATTTTCTTCAATAATAGCTTCAATATCCATTGTTGCAGCATCGATTGATCCCTCTTCTTCAGTTACATTTATTTGAACCTGATTTTTGTGAATCTCTCTTGTATGTTTTTCATCTTGAAGCTCTTTGATTTTCTCTTTCCATTTTTCTTCTTGTGTAATGTCATCGATTTTTTTTGAATTATCCATAAATGATTCACCCCCCATCATTATGAAGAGATTCTAATAAACCCGCCTCTAATCCCAATCTTACATTCCTCATCTGCTCTACTGATAAAACAGGATTTGCATATTTATTCACATCTACTCCGCTAACAAGACCTGCCATAATTTCATTTTGTTGTGGAACAGTAAATAAAACCGTGCTTTTATCCACCTGTCTTAATTTGTCTTTTTTTAACTTCATTGTAATATCACTATTAATAATATCTGCAAATCTTGATACATCTAACCCTTCTTCAATTCCCGTTCTTATCTCTCGCATCTGTCTCCAATTATATCCTTGATAAGAATATATAGAAACATCCAACCCTTCCCGCAAACCAATTCTAATTTCTCGCATTTGAAACCAATCCAAATCTAAGGAAGCAAAAACAGAAATTTCAACTTCTTCTTGTAACCCTTTTCTAATTTCACATAATTGGAGACCATTATATCCTTTTACCAAATATTCTTTCATATTTAAGCCTAATTGAATTCCTTTTCTAACTTCTGATAACTGGTCCGCACAATAATCTTCTACTTTCAATTCTTCTAAATCTATTTTAGCTTCTAATAGTTTACGACATTCTTTTAAAAATAATGCACTTTTCCCCATTTTCGCATATTTTGATAAATCATAATTATTTTCAAGTCCTATTCGAATTTCACGCATAATAGAACGTTCATAGTTTTTTTCTAAATATCTAGTTACATCTACTTTATTTTCAAGTCCTTTTCTAATTTCTTGCATTTGAAGAAAATCATAATCCTCATGTGCATACACACTTACATCTACCCCATGTATTAAACCCATCAAAATCTCATCTAACTGTGCTGCAAAAATATATTTTTTAACATATTGTTGTATTTCTACATTATTTTGATATGCTTTTATAATAATTGATTTTTTTGTATATTCTATTTCCTTATTTCTCAATATTTCCAATGGTACTTTTGCCAAAAGTCCTTCTCTAATAACTTCCATTTCATACCATGGCATATAGACATTCATATATTCCGTGGTGTCAACACCTTGCTTCAGTCCTTTTATAAACTGTTCAAGTTGGTAAGCGCTATAACCTTGATTTTTATAAAGTTCAACATCAATCCCTAAAGTTTCCAGCTCTTTTATCTGATTTCCAAAATAATGCTCATCAAATTTCCGATTTAAATATTCTGCTGAATGCATCAATTCCATATTAATCTTTGTCATATTTCGCCCCCCTAATAGATTAATTGTATGTCAAGTTAATACTTTTATCAAGCGCAACAGAATATATGTATACGCCCTTTACTTCACATCCAGCAAATCCTTCCAGTGCTCTTTTATAAAGTTCTAATTGTTTACTATATCTTTCAATAAGTAAAGTTTCACCTTTTCCAACATTTTCGATATAATCTGTTTTATAATCTACTATATGAATTTCATTTTTTTCAATATAAAAAGCATCTATAATTCCTTGTATTAATACCTTTTCACTTAAATCAAACTCTTGATTCACTTCATCCGAACCAATTTCCATAACAAAAGGCTGTTCTCGATATAGCTGTCCTCTTATATCGGCATCTATCATTGACTTTCCCAATGATGTATTTAAAAATTTTTCAATTTTAGAACTTTCTATCAAGTGAAAATATTCTTCTGATATCAGTTTATTTTTTCTATAGTCATCTAAAATATCTTTTACTAAATCCCCTTGTTGAATTCTTTTGTAATCCAATATTTCAAAAAATTTATGATATGCATTTCCTCTTTGTATTCCACCTTTAGAATTATTTTCTTGTTGCATAAAAATAGGAATTGGTTTTTGATGGTCTGGCTGTGCAATAGGAACCTCTAAAAATTCACTTTCTTCCATTGCTTTATGCTTCAAATCAGAAACGGAATATTTAGCCTTTACTGCAGCTAAATTTTTATATGGATATTCGAAATCCAATACTTTTTTTACATTTTTATTGGTTTCTTTTACTTCTTCAACTTGTTTTAACTTTTCAATTTTATTTTGTATCTCATCTGTTTCTACACGAATATTATTTTTTGTAATCTCCATAATATCATTATATTCATATATTATTTTTTTAAACTTCCCTAAATTTGATTCCATATCAATACTGGACATCACCAGATCCAAATAGGAAAGATTTTCTAATATATAATTTTCCGAAACCTGTTGTCTCATATTCGTAATTTCCCATTTTTTTTGACTTTTTTCCAAGGAGCAATTTCCGACCATAATTAATTTATCCATAGCCCTTGTCATTGCCACATACAATATACGTAATTCTTCTCCAATATTTTCCGTTTTAATCTGACGTCCTATTAATTTCTTTAAAACAACTGTTCTACTTACTCTAGTATTAATATCGACATAATCTGTTCCAATTCCAAATTCACTTTCAAATAACATTTTAGATTTGGTATCTTGTTGATTATATTCTTTATTCATTTCTCCAAGAATTACAATTGGAAATTCCAATCCTTTGCTTTTATGAATACTCATAATTTTAACTACATTTTCATCTACATCATTTCCCGCTTCCCCATAATCAATTTCATATTTATGAAGTTTATCAATATAACGTAAAAAATTAAACAAACCCGTATAACTGGTTTTTTGAAACTCTCTAGCCTTTTCAATCATCATGGTAATATTTATCTTTTTAATATTTCCATTTTTTTGCATTCCCAAATAATCCATATACCCTGTATTATATACAATACCCGATATTAATTCACTAATGCTCATCACTTTTGATATTTCACGATACTTATTTAACCATTTCAAAAATAGAGCTACTTTTTGACCTAACTCATCTATTTGTTCTGCTTTTTCTATCAAGCACTCATATAGTTCTTTTTTCTTTCTATTTCCTTTAATTAAAGCTAATTCTTCAGGTGTAAAACAAGCAAAATAAGACCTCATAGTTGCAGCCAAAGGAATGTCTTGTCTAGGATTATCTACTATATTTAATAAGTTCAAAATTGTTTTAACTTCTATTGCGCTAAAATATCCTGTTGAAGAAGTATGCATACATGGTATCCCATGACTATTTAAAATAGATGCATAAATTGGTCCATTAAGTTTATCACTCCTTAATAAAATAACAATATCTTTATATTCAATAGATGTGTTTTCTATTCTAAGTTTTTCTATCCTATCTGCAATCATATGTGCGTTAATTTCAGCTGATTGAATAACATCTCCCTTAAATTCGCTTTTATCTGCAATAAGAATCTCCGTAGTATCATCTATATTATTATCAAATTCTTTTCCTGCATTCAATCTAACTTGATCCGTATATGCAACTCCACCCACTGATTTTTTCATTGTTTTATAAAAAATATCATTAATACATTCTAATACATTTTTACGACTTCTAAAATTACTATGCAATTCTATCTTTCTATAAGGTCCTTGTTCATTGGAATATTGATTATATTTATCCATAAAAATATATGGATTGGCCATTCTAAATTTATAAATACTTTGTTTTACATCACCTACCATAAAGATATTAGGTTTTTCAAAACGCACCTTGGAAATACTAGTTAGCAAAAATTCTTGCACCATATTACTATCTTGATACTCATCAATATATATTTCATTAATTTCCATTGCTAGCTCATCTGCTATTGAAGTATATTCCACCTTCTCATTGTTTTTATGAATCAGAATTTCCAAAGCCAGATGTTCTACATCTGAAAAATCCAATATATTTTTCTCTGTTTTTGCCTTTTTATACATTTGAGAAAATAAAAGTGTTAATTCTGTAAGCTCCTCAATATATGGTTTACATTTTCCAATTAATACGATTGAATCTTGTACCTCTTCTTGATAAAAATTTTCAAGTAACTTTTGATGTCTTTTTTTTATTGCATTGCGAGAAGATTGTACAATTTCTTTTGTAAATTCATCCGTACATTTTCTACATGGAGATAGTCTATCAAATAAAAACCCTATATTCTCTTGTAATTCTTTCATATTTTTCGAATTTATTACAAGTTCAAATTTACTACTATCCGCTTTACAAGTTTTAATATAATTAGAAAATTCTTCTCTATTCTCACATAATTCAATTAAAAATCTATATTCCTCCACACATTCTTTTGCTAAATTTATTGTATATTCAAATAAATTCTTTATCAGAGGTAATTTATAATACTCTTGTTCACTTTGGATTCCATAAGAATCTCTACATTTTTCAATCCACTCCAATGGCCATGGATGACTTTCTGAATATCTATAAAATTGTAAAATCAATTCTCTTAGTCCATCTAATCTTTTCCCTGGTACATATGCTTCTACAAAACTCAAAAAAGATTCCGAAGATTCTTGAAATTTAAATTCCAATAATTCTTCAAGAACGTCAGCTTTCATTAATTCAAGCTCTCCTGGATCTCCTATTTTAAATCCGGGATCCAATTCAATCGCATTATAGTAATTCCGTAAAATATAGGCACAAAAACTATCAATTGTTGTTATTCTTGCATTATCAATAAGTGACATTTGTTTTATTAAATGTCGATTATTAGGTTGTAATAAAATCTCCTGTTCAAAACGTTTGGATAATCGTATTTTCATTTCCTTTGCTGCTGCTTTTGTAAATGTAACCACAACAATACTATCAATATCTATTGGCGTTTCTTGGTCCAAAATTCTTGATATAATTCTTTCAACTAACACTGCAGTTTTTCCAGACCCAGCTGCAGCACTTACTAAAAGATTTCCATCCCTATATTCAATTGCTTGTTTTTGCTCCTGTGTCCATGCCATTAGTTATTCTCCTTCTCAGGTTTTTCTAATTTCTGATAGCCAAAATAATTCCATAAATCATCTTCTTCTGTGACTTTTTTTATTTTACGCATTTTCGCCTGTTGTTTTTCAGCATCAAATCCGCAAATATCTGAATATGGACAGTAGTTGCATGCCTCTTCATAAGGATTTACTTCCACATGTCCTTGCTTGATTTCTTTTTCTAAATCAACCATTTTATTGCTTGCATATTCTGTCAAAAGCTCAAATTGTTCTTTTGTAAAAACTTTATTAGACAATGGAACCTTTCCCTTTGCATCTTTTTTAACAGGTATTGCATATGATTTTTTTTCAAAATCATGATCCATTTTATCGATACTCTCTAATCCTACAAATCCCGAAGGACACATTTCCATTAACAGATCTTTTTGATATTCTTCTGGCTTTTTACCCATTTTGTATTTTATAATTGGGTTATCTATCCTATTATATAAAGCCCCCGCCGGAATTATTTCTTTATGTGGATATAATTCCTGCTGTTCTTCTATTACATTTTTAAGATATACCATTAATTGAAGCTTTATTCCTGCATAAAGTTCATTTAAATCAATATCATTTTTCCCTGATTTATAATCAATAATTCTAATATAAACAGATTCGTCATCTTCATAACAATCAACTCTATCTATTTTTCCATATAATTTTGTCTCTTCTAATTGCTTTGTAAAAGTGCTTTCAATCATTGCAGGACGTAATTCCCCCACTTTCATTTGCTCTCCCAATGCCCAAATTGTTTTATCCGTTATTGTTACTAATCGTTTTAAAAGATATTGATTTGTATTATTAGCGGTAAAAAATGAAGCTTTTAATTCTATTGCAGCTTTTTGTACCGCTTCTTCTGTCAACCTAACTCTTTCTTCCGCTTCTAAATCTGCAAAGGTTCGACTCTCCAATAATAAATCCTGTGAAATGCTTTCAAGCGCTTTATGAAATACATTTCCTAAGTCCGCTGCTCCTATTTCAAATATTTTTCTTTCTTTAAGTTCCAATCCATAACGTGCAAAATGAGAAAATGCACATTTTGCAAAAGTCTCAATTCTAGAAATACTACTAATCATATCTTTATAAATTTCTTTTGCCGCAGTTTCCGTAAGTTTATCTACATACTCCTCTGTAACATAAGAGGTAATATATTGGTTTAACTGTTTATTTGATTCCTCTTTGGATAATAAATAATTTAACAACGCCAAATGTGCATCGTCATATATTTTTTGTTTGCCTATTTCTTCAGTAAATAGATGAATGGAAGCTTTTATATTTGTTAACCTATCTTCTAGCGATAATCTTCCTTCTGTTTCTTCCTGTAAACCTGGATACATGGATTTTATCATATGAATAATCCTAGAAGGTTTGCTTTCTTCTCCCTTTTGATTATTTCTATGGTAGATAAAATAAAGCGCACGCTCCGGTTCCGTCATATTTAAATACAAATAATAATTTTGTATAAAAACTTTTTCCCGACCATCTGGAGCAAGTTCAATTTCATTCTCTGTTAAAATACGCCTTTCTGTTTCTGATAATACGCCCCCGCCCTGTGACATTTTAGGAATTAATCCTTCATTTACTCCAATTAAAAATAAAACTTTCACATGCTCTAGTCTTGTTCTTTCAATATCTCCCATGGTAATACAATCTACGGAAGGTGGAATTAATCCCACTTGAATTTCTTGAAATCCCTCATCTAATATCTGTATAAATTCCTCTAATTCAAGAACGTCCTCTCCTAATAAACCATCTATTCTATCCAATAAATCAATAATATTTCCATACACCTGCCTGTATTCAACTGCTTTTGTTAACATTTTTAAATCCGATTTATCTTCTTCTAATTGCTCTGCCAATGCAATCATTTTTTCATATAAATTTTCCGTTTCTATAAACTCATAAAGCTTTCTTACATACTCTCCCGCTGTACTGCATGTATTTTTATAATCTTTTGAAAACAATTGTATTTTGTCCATAACTTGAGTACGAATTATATTTATTGCTTCTAAATTTTTCTCATCGCTTGCATATTTCAATATAAATTCATGATTCCACTGTTGATATCCTCTAATTCCATATGCCAATACATAATTTTCCAATTGGTCTATACTATCTTGTTCAAACTCTCCCAAACCATTTTTCAAAAAACGAAACATCGTTTCATAAGAATAATCCAATCTAATAATCTCAAGTATACTTCTTAAATATTCTACCATTGGGTTATCTATAATTGTCCTTTTTCTATCTATAAAAGCTGGAATTCCCGCCTCTGTAAAGATACGCATTGCTTCATCACCATAAGCTTCTAAATCCCCTGTAACAACAGCAATATCTCGAAATCTCAACTGATCTTCCCTTATTCTTTGTAAAATCAATGCTGATATATACTTTAACTCACTTAAAGGTGTATTCATACATGCAATCTTAATATCTCTAGGTTGTTTTGCAAAGGTTTTTCCATTAAATCGAAAAATATTGTTTTCAAGAAAATTTAACTCTTCTGATTTTGAAAATCTATAATTTTCCATATCTGTTTTTATTCTTTTATAGTGCGTCTTAATACCAAGTCTATCTGCTATATTTCCAGTTTTGGCAATTACTGTTTTGCTCATATAAAAAAGATCTTCTTCTCCCTGAATCACATTATAATCTTCATCATATGGTAATGTTACTGTAATCATAACTTTTTTTGCTTGCATTAAAAAAGTCTCTATTAGACGATACTGAACAGGTGTAAAACCCGTGTAACCATCCATAGCAACTATACTATTATTTACCACTCTCGATTTTGTTAAAACTTTTAATAATTCTTCCGGTTTATCTTCGGCTGTAACAAATTTGCCTTCTTTAAACAATTCAAATTCTAAATATATACTATACAAATCTATTAATTTTTGTTTTAATCTATCTTTTAAAGGTATTTGTTCTGTTATTTTTAATAATTCTTCCGGCGTAATTCCATATTGTTTAAATTCAGATATCATGGATTTAACTTCATTAATAAAGCCTTGTTTTTTACTAGGCTTTATAATAATCATTTTATCTTTTACTTGCTCCACAATTTTTCGAATAATTAGATTTTTCCCTGTATCATCAATACTTTCGTTTAATTCAACCCCTAATTCTTCAAAAACTCTATATGCCAATCTTCCAAAGGTTAATACATCTATATTAAAAATTCGCCCATCTTCACTCATACGAACAACATCTTTTTGCGCTTGAAGAGATGATTGTTCAGGAACTAATAAAATATATTTTTGATCAGGATTCAATGCCGCCTGTTCTATCAACTCTTTATATAATAAATGTGTTTTACCATGACCTGATGCACCCATCATTAATTCTAATGACATAATCCCCTCCACGTATCTTAACATTTATGCAATCTGCTACCGGATTCACATATCATATTTGTTTTATTCCCTATATTGTAAACCCCTAATTTTTAATATATTTCATACTTTCACGTAACTATTTTATTAAAAAATAATCTTATTTTATCTATCTGTGATTATACCATATTGAAAAATTGAATACAATAATTTATACTTAGCTATAATACCAAATAACGAACACTGAAAAGGAATCAAATCATGAATGACGGATTTATTAGATGTGCCGCTATGACCCCTGAAATAAAGGTTGCAGACTGCGCTTATAACGAAAAAAATATTATTCAACTACTTGATCAAGCCATTGATAATCAAGTACAAATTGCTGTATTCCCCGAACTTTGTATTACCGGATACACTTGTAATGATTTATTTCTACAAGATTTATTACTTGAATCAGCCGCTGAATCTTTAATAAGAATTGCTTCCTATACTTTAAATAATAATATTATTGCATTTATTGGCTTGCCTATATTAATTCATAATAAACTTTATAATGTAGCCGCTTGTGTTTCCAACGGAGAAATTTTAGGATTCACCCCTAAAACACATATCCCCAATTATTCTGAATTTTACGAAGCAAGATATTTTAACCCTGCCCCAAGTACAACTAGTTATATAGAATTCCAAGGAAAATCCATTGCTTTTGGTTCTAAAATTCTATATCAGTGTATGGATATTCCTTTTTTAACCATTGGTGCTGAGCTTTGTGAAGATGTTTGGGTTATGAATCCACCCTCTGTCTCTCATTCTATGGCCGGTGCTACTGTAATCGTCAATTGTTCTGCAAGTGATGAGACAACTGGAAAAGATTCATATAGAAGACAATTAATTAGTAGCCAAAGTGCTAGCTTAGTTGGACTCTATATTTATACCAACGCTGGGGAAGGTGAATCCACTCAAGATCTTGTATTTGGTGGTCAAAATTTAATTGCAGAGAATGGTAATATATTAGCTGAATCTCATAGATTCACTAATGAAAGTATCTATGCTGATGCTGATCTAGGTCTAATAAAAAGTGAACGAAGAAGGATCTCTACTTTCTCTACTTGTTATAACCCAGATTATACAATTATCTCTTTTTCTTTAAAAAAACAAACTTTAACTCTAAATAGATGTTTTAATACCACTCCTTTTGTTCCATCTTCCGAACATGATAGGCAACTTCGTTGCGAAGAAATTCTCAACATACAATCTATGGGTCTAAAAAAAAGAATGAAACACACACAATGTAAAAAAGTAATTATAGGAATTTCTGGCGGTCTTGATTCCACTCTAGCCTTACTTGTAAGCATAAAAGCTTTTGATATGCTTCAGCTAGATAAATCCGGTATTATTGCAGTTACTATGCCTTGTTTTGGAACCACCGACAGAACTTATCAAAATGCCTGTCAATTAATTTCTAGCTTGGGAGCTACTCTTATAGAAATTAATATCAAAGATGCAGTGAATCAACATTTTAAAGATATACAACATGATCCCACTCTTCACAATGTTACTTTTGAGAATTCACAAGCTCGAGAAAGAACACAGATTTTAATGGATCTAGCCAATCAATATAATGGCCTTGTAATTGGAACAGGAGATATGTCTGAATTAGCTCTTGGTTGGGCTACCTATAATGGAGATCATATGTCCATGTATGGTGTAAATGTTTCTATTCCAAAAACTCTTGTTAGACATCTTGTAAAATACTATGCAGACACTTGCAATCTTCCTGCTTTAGCAAAGGTTTTATTTGATATATTAGATACTCCTGTAAGTCCTGAATTACTTCCTCCTGTTGATGGTATTATTTCTCAAAAAACAGAGGATATTGTTGGCCCTTATGAATTGCATGATTTTTTCCTATATTATTTATTAAGATATGGATATTCTCCTTCTAAAATATATCGTCTAGCAACTCATGCGTTTACAAATATTTATAGCACTAAAATTATTCTAAAATGGCTAAAAATATTCTATAAACGTTTTTTCTCTCAACAATTCAAGCGTTCTTGCCTTCCTGATGGACCAAAAGTCGGTTCTGTGGCAGTCTCTCCAAGGGGAGATTTAAGAATGCCAAGTGATGCTTCTTCAAAAATATGGTTAGATGAATTAGATTCATTAAAATAAAACATCAAAAAAAAGTTGCCGTTTTTCAACAGCAACTTTTTTTATCCAATGACTTGTTTCATGGAATACATTCCAGCTGACTTTCCTGCTAAATATTTTGCAGCTTCCACTGCTCCTTTTGCAAAGACAGACTTTGAATATGCTGTATGTTTAATCTCAATCACTTCATCTTCACCTGCAAATATAATCTCGTGTTCCCCAACAATAGTTCCACCTCTCACAGCACTGATTCCTATTTCATTCTTAGGTCTCTTTACTCTGTCCTGAGAACGATCAAACTTATAATCATAAGTTTCTTCCAAACTATTATTAATTACTTCCGCTAAAGCCAATGCAGTACCACTTGGTGCATCCACTTTTAATTTATGATGTTTTTCAACAATCTCTATATCATAACCAGCTTGTGCCAACAAAGGTGAAACAGATTGCAATACCTTAAATAACGTATTAATTCCAAGTGACATATTTGCTGAACGTAAAATTGCAACACGATTACTTACATCTTTTACTCTATCCAGTTGTTTATCATCTAATCCTGTTGTACAAAGTACCAAGGGCATTTTTTTTGATTCACTATAATCCAACAAAGAATCCACTGCCACTGCGGATGCAAAATCAATAATTACATCTGCATCAATATTACAATCTTCAATTTTAGAAAATACAGGATATTTATTTTGTCCATTATCATATGGATCTACTCCTGCTACAATTTCTATTGCTTCATCCATTTCTACAAGTCCCGTTATTACTTGTCCCATTTTTCCATTACATCCGTGCATTATCATTTTAACCATATTATTACTCCTGACCTTATTTTATTAAGCCATAATTTATCATAGCAGTTTTTAATATTTCAAAATTCTTTGGTTCCATCGGAGATAATGGTCTTCTCAAATCTCCAACCTGATATCCCATTAAATTCAATGCATGTTTAACCGGAATTGGATTTACCTCACAAAACAATGCATCTATTAATTCTAGATAATCCAACTGAATTTGACATGCCTTGGAACAATTACCAGCTATATATTCCGCTACAATATCATGTGTCTGTTCAGGCATAACATTTGCAAGGACTGAGATTACTCCTTTTCCACCAAGTGATAATATTGGAATTACTTGATCATCATTTCCTGAATACACATCCATTTTACCCTCTGTTAATTTCATTAATTTTGCAATTTGTGAAATATCTCCAGAAGCTTCTTTCATACCCACAATATTATCTATCTCTTTGAATAATTTTGCAGTTGTTTCTGGCTTACAATTACAACCAGTTCTACTTGGCACATTATATAATATAATTGGAATCTTAACCGATTCTGCTATTGCTTTAAAATGCTCATATAAGCCTAACTGTGTAGCCTTATTATAATATGGTGTTACTACTAATAATCCATCTGCTCCATGTTTCTCAGCCTCTTTTGATAAATAAATTGCAGTTTCTGTACTGTTAGAACCTGTACCTGCTACCACAGGAATTCTTTTATTCACTTTCTCAACACAGAATCTAATAACCTCTAAATGTTCTTCATGAGAAAGGGTTGATGCTTCCCCTGTAGTTCC
>JBFHFI010000055.1:0-13516 GCA_041583675.1 Butyrivibrio sp.
AAATTTTAATGGCAAAAAAATGGGTCTATTTGTTTACAGAAGCGAATGCGACAATGCGTAATCTTCTGGGTGGTAAAGGTGCTAACCTTGCTGAGATGACAAATCTTGGTCTTCCTGTACCTCAGGGCTTCACTATTTCAACAGAAGCTTGTACTCAGTATTATGAGGATGGCAAGATGATTAATGATGAAATCATGGGACAGATCATGGAAAATATCGATAAGATGGAAGCAATTACAGGAAAGAAATTCGGAGATCAGGAGAATCCTTTGCTTGTGTCTGTTCGTTCAGGCGCTAGAGCTTCTATGCCAGGTATGATGGATACAATTCTTAATCTTGGATTAAATGATCAGGTTGTTGACGTTATATCAGCAAAATCCGGAAATCCTCGTTGGGCATGGGATTGTTATAGAAGATTTATTCAGATGTATTCTGATGTAGTAATGGAAGTTGGTAAGAAATTCTTTGAAGAACTTATTGATAAAATGAAAGAAGAAAAAAACATTACTTTAGATGTTGATCTTACAGCAGAAGATTTAAAAGAACTTGTAAATCAGTTTAAAGCTGAATATAAGAATAAAATCGGAAGCGATTTCCCAGATGATCCAAAGGAACAGTTGATGGGAGCTATTAAGGCTGTATTCCGTTCATGGGATAATCCACGTGCTAATGTTTATCGTCGTGATAATGATATTCCTTATTCATGGGGAACAGCTGTTAACGTACAGATGATGGCATTTGGTAATATGGGTGAGACTTCAGGAACAGGTGTTGCATTTACTCGTGATCCTGCTACAGGAGAGAAAAAACTCATGGGTGAATACCTTATGAATGCACAGGGCGAAGATGTTGTTGCTGGTGTTCGTACTCCAAATCCAATTGCTCATTTAGCAGATACAATGCCAGCAGTTTATAATGAATTTGTTGCTATTTGTGAAAAGCTTGAAGATCATTATAGAGATATGCAGGATATGGAATTTACAATTGAAGATAAGAAACTTTATATGTTACAGACACGTAATGGTAAAAGAACAGCTCAGGCTGCACTTCAAATTGCTTGTGACTTAGTAGATGAAGGAATGATTACAGAAGAGAAAGCTGTTGCAATGATAGAGCCTCGTAATCTTGATACTCTTCTTCATCCTCAGTTTGATGTTAAAGTACTTAAATCTGTTAAACCAATTGCAAAAGCACTTGCTGCTTCACCAGGAGCTGCATCAGGTAAAATTGTATTTACAGCACTAGATGCAAAAAATGGGGCAGCTAAAGGGGATAAAGTAGTTCTTGTTCGTTTGGAGACATCTCCAGAAGATATTGAAGGAATGAAGGCAGCACAGGGTATTCTTACAGTTCGTGGTGGAATGACATCACATGCAGCTGTAGTTGCTCGTGGAATGGGAACATGTTGTGTATCTGGATGCTCAGAGATTCAAATGGATGAAGCAAATAAGAAATTTGTTCTTGCTGGAAAAGAATATCACGAAGGAGATATAATCTCATTTGATGGTACTACAGGTAATATCTATGATGGAGCTATTCCAACAGCAGATGCACAAATTGCTGGAACATTTGGAAGAATTATGGGATGGGCTGATAAGTTAAGAACTCTTAAAGTTAGAACTAATGCAGATACACCATCAGATGCTAGAAAAGCACGTGAACTTGGAGCTGAAGGAATTGGTCTTTGCCGTACAGAGCATATGTTCTTTGAGGGTAATAGAATTGATGCTTTCCGTGAGATGATTTGTTCAGATACAATTGAAGAAAGAGAAGAAGCTCTTGCAAAAATCCTTCCATTACAACAGGGAGATTTTGAAGAATTATATGAAGCAATGGAAGGAAATCCAGTTACAATTAGATTCCTTGATCCACCTCTTCATGAATTTGTACCTACAGATGAAGCTGACATTAAAAAACTTGCTGATACAAAGGGTAAAACAGTTGAAGAGATTAAGTCAATTATTGAATCACTTCATGAATTCAATCCTATGATGGGACACAGAGGATGCCGTCTTGCAGTTACTTATCCAGAAATTGCAAAAATGCAAACAAGTGCTATTATTCGTGCAGCAATTAACGTGAAAAAAGCACATCCAGAATGGGCCTTAGTTCCTGAAATTATGATTCCACTTATTGGAGATACAACAGAACTTAAAGTTGTTAAAACAGTTGTTGTTGAAACAGCAGATGCAGAAATTGCAGCAGCAGGTATTGAACTTGAATATCAGGTTGGTACTATGATTGAAATTCCAAGAGCTGCTCTTACAGCTGATGAAATTGCAACAGAAGCTGAATTCTTCTGCTTTGGTACAAATGATTTAACTCAGATGACATATGGTTTCTCAAGAGATGATGCTGGTAAGTTCTTAGATGCTTACTATGATGCAAAAATCTTTGAAAGCGACCCATTTGTAAGACTTGATCAGTCAGGTGTTGGTCAGTTGATGACAATGGCAGTTGAAAAAGGTAAGAAAACTCGTCCAGATATGCATTGTGGTATTTGTGGAGAACATGGTGGTGATCCTACTTCAGTAGCATTTTGTCATGAAATTGGACTTGATTATGTATCTTGTTCACCTTTCCGTGTACCAATTGCTAGACTTGCAGCAGCGCAAGCAGCAATTGCAAATAAATAAATATAATTTTTGTTAATATAAAGGGAACTAACTTCGGTTAGTTCCCTTTTTTTATCATTATTTGCATATTTGTGGATATTTGTAATACTAATTTGACATACTAGAAATAGAATGGCTACACAATTCAAAAATAAGTGATGCCACTTGTTTGCTTGTAATATCAAAGTTGGATTGAATCCATTGTTTGATTATATGCATACTTCCTTGCATTAAAAAGGAATAGACATATTTTTCGGATTCTTGAGGGCATGAAAAAGAAATATTTATTTTTATGCTTTCCATAGTTTCTGTGATGAATTTTGTTTGAAAATTTGTGTTTTCTTGTTTGCAAAGAAGAATGTTAAAGATTTCTGAATTGGATTTTATATATTCTAGAAAGGATTGTAAATAAGCAAGGCTATCTGAACTGGAGTCCATATCTTTTAAATATATTTTTGTATTATCGCTTATTTCAGATTGTATATCTTTAAGTAAAGAATGTTGGTCTGAATAGTGCAGATAAAAAGTAGAACGATTTAGTTCTGCGGTTTCACAAATTTCTTTGATACTTATATGATTAATTGGTTTTTCATTTAAAAGAGAAATTAAGCTGTTTTTTAAGAGCATTTTTGTAATACGGGTTCGTTGATTATTTTTTGTTGCCATAATAGAATTTCCTTTCTTTCTTATTTTATTTAATAGATAAAAATTAACGAAAAATTTTAAAAACAACATTTATTAAAATTTTGTTGAGAATATAACAACATAAACAGATGTGTTTATTGTAAAAACAACACACTGTTGATATTATAAGTATATGTCTAGTAAATGTCAATGTAAGATAAGTTGATTATAAAACGAATAATATTGGAAAAAGAATGGAGTAAAATATGAAAATATTTATGATTGGTGGAACAGGACTTTTAGGTAGTGAAGCAGCAAAAGAATTAATTAAGCGCGGACATGAGATAACATCAATTGCATTACCACCCTTGCCAGAAGGTGCGGAGTTACCTTCAAAAATGAAAATAGAATATGGAAATTATATGGAGATGACTGATACAGAGTTACGCGGGTATTTTGAGAATTGTGATGGATTTATATTTGCAGCAGGTGTTGATGAGCGTGTGGAAGGACCTGCACCAATTTATGATCTTTTTAAAAAATATAATATTGATCCAATCAAACGGTTATTGGCAATTGCAAAAGATTGTGGTGTAAAACATGCAGTGATTTGTGGTTCATATTTTTCGTATTTTGCAAAAGACAGACCTGAACAAGAATTAACAAAGTGGCATCCATATATACGCAGTAGAATAGATCAGGAAAAAGTGGCGATGGATTTTGCAGATGATAATTTTAATATAGCTGTTTTGGAACTTCCTTATATTTTTGGAACTCAACCAGGGAGAAAACCAGTATGGGTATTTTTGGTAGAACAGATACAAGCAATGAAAAAATTTACGATGTATCCAAAGGGTGGAACAACTATGGTAACGGTAAAACAAGTGGGACAAGCAATTGCAGGGGCAATTGAGAGAAATAAAGGAGGTAATTGTTATCCTATTGGTTATTATAATTTAACATGGAAAGAAATGCTTACTATTATGCACAAATATCTTGGATGTCCAGAAAAAAAGGTGATTACAATTCCTAATTGGATGTATATAATAAATGGTAAAAAAATGTTAAAACAGCAAAAAGCAAATAATATAGAAGCAGGATTAAATATGGTGAAATTTACGGATTTACAATGTTCTAATCAATTTATAGATAAAGAATTGGGCTGTGAATTTTTGGGAGTACAAGAGGATGATATTGATGCCGCAATTGGAGAATCTATTCAGCTATGTATAGATGTGTTAGAAAATAAAACAAAAGTTGTGGAAATGAAGGGCGAATAAGGAGAGCTAAGGATGGAAAAATTAGTGAAAAAACAAACAGTTTTTATTACAGGAGCATCTGGAAGCATGGGCTCTGAAAGTTTAAAGCAAATGGTTGCGGATTTAGATAAGCAAAATATAGTTATATTGGCAAGGGATAATGAAAGAGGAAGAAAAAGACTGGAACAATATCAAAATATAGAAGGAATTGAGATTTACTGGGGAGATCTTACAAATTATCAAGATGTATATAAATGCGTAAAAAAAGCAGATATTGTATTACATATTGCAGCTTTTGTATCACCAGAAGCAGATTATCATCCAGATATTGCTATGAAAATAAATCTAGGATCTACACAAAATATTATAAAAGCAATCAAAGAGCAAAAAAGACAGGAAAGTGTAAGAGTAGTCTATATTGGCACAATAGCAGAAACAGGGGATAGAATGCCACCCATTCATTGGGGACGTGTGGGTGACCCAATTAAACCAAGTGTATTTGATTATTATGCAGTATCAAAGATTGCAGCAGAACGTTGTGTTATAGAATCGGGACTGAAATATTGGGTGAGTTTACGTCAAACGGGAATTATGGGGAAAGCAATGGCAGGAATTATAGATGCCATTATTTTTCATAATTGTTTGGATAATGCATTAGAGTATGTTTCGGATCGCGATTCTGGAAGAATGATGAGGAATTTATGTAAATTTCAAGAAAATGGAGAATTAGATGAAAGCTTTTGGGGGCATATTTATAATGTTGGAGGTGGAGAAAGTTGTCGAATTAGTACTTTTGAAATGTATCAACAACTGTATACAAAAATGGGATTTACAAATTTAGATTATGTAATTAACCCCAAATGGTATGCGACAAGAAATTTTCATGGACAGTATTATTTGGATTCTGATAAATTAGAGAATTATCTACATTTTAGACAGGACAGTATGGAATATTTCTATGATTCTCATATGGAAAATCTTGGATCAACAGCAAAAATTATACAAGTAATTTGTAAATTACCATATGGACAAAAGTTTATGGGAAAGGTAATGCAAAAAACATTATTAAAACAAGCAAAAACAGAACACGGAACGGTTCATTTTATTGAAGATGAGAAAAAGGATGAAATTGATGCATATTGGGGAAGTAAAAAAGCATGGGAGGAGATTCCTGATCATCTAAGTGAGATGAAACATTTTACAGACTGGGATCATGTGATTTTATTGGATCATGGTTATGATGAAAATAAACCGGAGGAAGAATTAAATCTAGAGGATGTGAAAGGAGCAGCTGAATTCAGAGGTGGAATTTGTTGTTCAGAGTCTATGGAGCAAGGAAATTGGGTAGAACCATTGGAATTTACATGTGCTTTTGGACACCATTTTACAGCGAGT
Organism: Butyrivibrio sp.; assembly: GCA_041583675.1. Taxonomy (GTDB): domain Bacteria; phylum Bacillota; class Clostridia; order Lachnospirales; family Lachnospiraceae; genus Eshraghiella. The sequence goes on from JBFHFI010000055.1 coordinate 5,894, forward strand.
CCTCGTTTGATATTGGAGGGTGGACATTGGTGCCCTATATGTGAAGAAAAAAGTTGGAATTATGGAGAAAGAGCGAAAATAGATCCGTTTTTTGCTCAGGTATGGAATCCTCTTCATGGTGAAAATGAAATGAACGAATATCCAAAACAAGTAAAAAAAATATAATATTATAAATTTTGATCAAGAAAACCAGATGCTTTTTATCTGGTTTTTGTTGTATAAGTATATTGAATTTGATATTCTGTATAAAAGAATGTAAAAGAGTATCCAAGGGAGAATTACATGGAGAGTAGAACAAGTTTAATAGAGGAATTTTGTGAATTGGTAAAAATAGATTCTTTATCTTATCAAGAGCGGGAAATGGCTAATTATATAATTTTACAATTAGAAAAATTAGGATTTACTGTTTTAGAAGACCATGCGGGGGATTATTATGGGGGGAATTGTGGAAATCTTTATGGATATTTACAAGGAGATGTGGAAGGATTGCCTTTGCTCTTATCAGCACATATGGATACCGTAACCCCAGGTTTGGGTAAAAAAGCGGTGATACATAGGGATGGAAAGATTACAAGTGAAGGTGCAACAATACTAGGAGCAGATGATTTGTCAGGAATTGCAGTAATTTTGCAAGCCATTAAAAGAATATTAGAAAATCAACAGTCTCATAGGAGCATAGAGGTGGTTTTCCCCATAGGGGAAGAACAATACTTAAAAGGAAGTAATGTCTTTGATTATAGCCTTATAAAGGCGAAGGAAGCATATGTATTGGATTTAAGTGGACCTGTAGGTACTGCTGCAGTAGCAGCTCCAACATTAATTTCATTTACAATTATAATATATGGGAAATCTGCCCATGCCGGATTTTCTCCAGAAGAAGGAATTAATGCAATTGCAGTAGCAGCTGAAGTTCTTACACAAATCAAACAAGGAAGAATAGATGAAGAAACAACTTTAAATATTGGTATGATTCAAGGAGGAGAAGCAAGAAATATTATTTCTGAAAAATGCATATTGCATGGAGAAATACGAAGTATGAATCATGAAAAGGCAGTACAAAAATCAGATCAATTAAATACACTTTTAGAGAAAATAACCAAGAAATTACAGGCAAGATTTGAATATCATGTAGAGTTTGGTTGTCTGGCATATGAGATCTCTGCAGAAAAGCAGGTTGTAAAAAGATTTCAAAAGGCATGTGAAGAAAAGAAAATACAAGCAAAATTAATTCGTACATTTGGTGGAAGTGATAATAATAATTTTGTGAAAAATAAGATTCAAGGAATTGTTGTAGCCTGTGGGATGAATCAAGTACATTCTTGTGAGGAATATACCTATATTGATGAAATGGAAAAATGTACAGAAATAATACAAAGTATTATTACAAGCAAAGAATGAGAAATTGTTTTAGAATAATAGCTATGATATACTGAAAATAAAAATATAAGAGGAAAATATAGTGGCGAATTTTTATGAAGATAAAGAACTAAAAAGATTACAAAAAGCAGAAATGGGAATTTTGAAAGATTTTATGAAAGTATGTAAAGAAAATCATTTGAATTATTTTGCTTTTGCAGGCACAGGAATTGGTGCAATTAGACATCAGGGCTTTATACCTTGGGATGACGATATAGATGTGGCTTTACCTCGTAAAGATTATGAAAAAGCTTTAAAGATATTTGAAGAACAATATTCTGATAAATATTTTGTGATGAATGCAGAACATGATGAAAGATATCCTTTGATGACTACAAGAATATCTATAAAAGGAACTAAATTTATAGAAGTCCCATTTAAAGAGTTGGAATGTAATTTGGGTATTTTTTTAGATGTCTATGCATATGATAATCTTGCAGATGATGCTTTTTTATATAACATGCAAATATGGACTGCTTGGTTTTGGAGCAAGTTGTTGATTCTTAGAATATTGCCGAATCCTGTAATTTCTACAATAGATGGTTGGAAAGCGGGACTTATAAAAGGGATTTGTGTAATTGTACATAAATTTTTAGCAGGAATACATCTTTCACCTGAATGGATTTATAAAAAAGCCAAAAATGCTTGTACCAAATATAATCATAAGAAAACCAAAAGAATAGGTTTTCCTTGTGATACAGATCCTAATTGGAATACTATGTTAAAGACAGATGTTTTTCCGGTATCATATTGGAAATTTGAAGATGTGGAACTTGCATTTCCGAAAGATATGAAAGTTATGTTAGAACATTTTTATGGAGATACTTATATGCAATTACCTCCAGAAGAAAAGAGAAAAACACATTTTCCTTATATTTTGGATTTTGGACAGGAAGAATAATGGGAAAATAAAATAAAAAAGAGATTACAAAAGGCAATGATAATCGGCAGATTACCGTTGCCTTTAAAAGATGGAGTTTAAAATATTATTTGTAGCAAGTTAAGACAATGATAAAATATAGATAATAAATTTGTTGTGAAATAAGACATTTTTAGAAGGTCAAGTTTACTTGTTATTCAAACAGAGATACAGTATAATACCAATATCCTACTGGGGTAATAGAATATTGGTCTCATATTGGGATATAAGAATTGAATTTGTTGGAATAGGAGCAAGATAGTGAGTAAAGATATAACATATGAAGAATTAAAAGAATTAAGTGAATCCACATATATTTTAGTAGATGTAAGAGATGAAATTGCCTATGGAAATGGAAATATTCCAGGTTCTATTCGTATTTCAGAATCTGATATTTTGGATAATTTGTCTTTATTAGATAAAGAAAAAAAGACGATTGTATATTGCATGAAAGGGTTAATTAGTGAAAGAATTGCTGAACAATTAGCAGAATTAGGTTATGATTCTTATAATTTAATTGGAGGATTTGGAAATTGGTTGGTGCAAACTTTGACAGGCGAAAACCGTGCAGACGAAATTGAAAAAAGTTTACAAAAAAAATTTCATAAATCACTTTTTTCAAAATTTGCAAAGGGTATTAATACCTATCATCTTTTGCAAGAGAATGATAAAGTAGCTGTTTGCATTTCAGGGGGAAAGGATTCTATGCTTATGGCAAAATTATTTCAGGAATTACAACGTCATAATAAGTTTCACTTTGAATTAGTCTTTTTAGTAATGGATCCAGGATATAGTGAGTATAATAGACAGGTAATAGAGAAAAATGCGGAACTTATGAATATTCCTGTTACTATATTTGAATCAGAAATTTTTGATACTGTATTTAATGTTGAAAAATCACCATGTTATCTATGCGCAAGAATGAGACGCGGACATTTGTATAATAAAGCAAAAGAGTTAGGTTGTAATAAAATAGCATTAGGCCATCATTATGATGATGTTATAGAAACAATTCTTATGGGGATGTTGTATGGAGCGCAGATGCAGACAATGATGCCCAAACTTCATAGTGATAATTTTGAAGGCATGGAATTAATTAGACCTATGTATTTGATAAGAGAGGATGAGATTATTCACTGGAGAGATTATAATAATCTAAGATTTATTCAGTGTGCATGTCGATTTACAGATACTTGTTCAACAACGGGAGAAGATGGAACTGGTTCTAAGAGGATGGAAGTGAAACATTTGATTCAGAAGATGAAACAAACCAATCCTTACGTGGAAGCAAACATTTTTAAAAGTATAGAAAATGTAAATTTAAACACAGTAATTGCATATAAAAAGGATGGAATAAAACATCACTTTTTAGATGAATACGAGGAGGATGACTATGAAATTTGAAGTGAAAAATGCATATGTAGATTTCGATTATGAAATAGCTGAGGATATGCCGAATTCAGTCCCATTGAATATTATTAGTGGAGGTTACCATTTATTTGGATATATGTTAAGACCGGGAAAGGTATATCAAGGATCCCATCCCTGTGTTGTAATGTTTCATGGTTTTCCTGGGTATACAACAAATAATGATTTAGAATATGCACTTATGAGAATGGGATGCGTGGTACTTCATATTAATCATCGTGGAGCATGGGGGAGTGAAGGCTTTTATAGATTTAGTAATTTAGTAGAAGATGCAATTTCCATAGCAAAATGGGCAAATAATCCAGCGATAACGGATAAGTATAATATTGATCCACAAGGGATTTTTTTGATAGGTCATAGTATGGGTGGAATGACGGTATTAAATGCAGCAAAAGATTTACCCTTTATAAGAGGTGTGGCAGCAATTGCACCCTATGATTTAGGCGCAGTATTTGAAAGCGAAATGCAAAAAGAGCTGTTTTTTATGATAGAAGAGGAAGGGCAATGTTTGAAAATGGAATCTGCATCGGCAGTATATGAAGATGCAAAAAATCATTTTCAGAATCTTTCTATTCAAAAGGCATATGAACATTTGAAAGATCAAAATGTACTTTTTATAGGAGCTTCAGAAGATGATGTAGCACCACCATCTATGATGATAGAGCCAGTTTATCAAAAATTAAAGGCTGATCCTGGAAAGGGGAGCTCAACTTATATTTTATTAAAATCAAATCATGCATTAGGTGGACAGCGTATTGTTTTATCTCGTAGAATAGGAGAGTGGATTTACGAAAGTATAAAATAAAAAAGTCTGGATATAAGGATTACCTATAACAGGCTATTGATAGAAGGTATTATTATAAACTAAAACAGAATGTTATAATCAGCGTACAATATGAAAGAGAGGAGAAAACAGTGTGTAAACAAATCGATGACTGTAATAAGCAATTTTTTTCTAATGATGTTTTCCCTATTTCTTACTTGATCTTTTAAATGTAAAGATTAAATGCTGATTTAATAATTGCAATTTAAAATTAAGACACATCTGTAGGATTTGTTTTAAAATTAAAAAGAGAGGGTAAGAAATATATGATACAACTTAAGGATGTTTCCAAAGAATTTATGGCATCAGGAGAAAAAATAGTGGCATTGAAAAATGTTCAGCTTACAATTGAAGATGGAGAGATTTATGGAATAATAGGGATGTCAGGAGCAGGCAAATCAACGTTAGTTCGCTGTATTAATTTATTAGAACGACCTTCATCAGGCTCTGTATTTTTAGATGATATAGATTTAACAAGTTTATCTGCTTCGAATCTAAGAAAAGAAAGACGTAAAATAGGAATGATTTTTCAGCAATTTAATTTATTGGAACAAAGAAATGCACTGAAAAATATTTGTTTTCCTTTGGAATTAGAAGGGATGTCATCTAAAGAATCCATAATGAAAGCGGAGAAGTTACTTGAGTTAGTGGGATTAACGGACAGAAAAAATAGTTATCCATCACAGTTATCAGGAGGACAGCAACAAAGAGTTGCAATTGCTAGAGCATTGGCAACAGATCCAAAAGTGCTTTTGTGTGACGAAGCAACGAGTGCACTTGATCCAGAAACTACAAGATCTATTTTGGATTTATTGAAGAATATTAATGAACAATTAGGGGTAACAATTATTGTAATAACGCATGAGATGAGAGTCATAAAGCAAATATGTCATAAAGTGGCTGTTTTGGATGACGGGAGGGTAGCAGAAGACGGAGAAGTCGAAGCTGTATTTTCATCACCTCAATCGGATGCGGCACAAAGATTATTAAAATCTGAAGGGGAAGTGATAGAATTTAATAGCTTGAGGAGGGTAAAATAGATGGAGACACAACAATTGATAGATTTGATGATAAAAGGAGTTAAAGAGACTTTATATATGTCTGTGGTATCTACTTTACTAGCCTATTTAATAGGTATTCCAGCAGGAGTTATTTTATTTACCACGGAAAAAAATGGTATTTTAGAATGCAAGTATTTGAATAAAGTACTTGGAATGATTATAAATTTACTTCGTTCTATTCCTTTTATTATAATATTAGTTGCTATTTTACCTTTTACAAGGGCTGTAGTAGGAACAACAATTGGTACAACGGCAACAATTGTTCCTTTGGTATTTGCAGCGGCACCTTTTGTGGCAAGAATGGTAGAGTCTTCTTTAAAAGAGGTGAATTTAGGGGTGGTAGAGGCGGCACAATCCATGGGAGCCAGTCCTTTTCAAATTATTATAAAAGTTTTGCTTCCAGAAGCGAGACCTTCCTTAATTATAGGTTGTACCATTGCCATAACAACAATACTTGGGTATTCGGCTATGGCAGGATTTGTTGGTGGAGGTGGTTTAGGTGCCATTGCAATTAATTATGGATATTATAGATATCAAACTAAAATAATGTTGATTACGGTAATTTTGTTAGTGGTAATTGTTCAATTATTTCAAGAAGTTGGAATGAAAATAGTTAAGAAAACAGATAGAAGAATTAGAAATTAAAGGAGAAAAATTATGAAAAGAAAAAATATTATAGGATTAGGATTGGCAGTGGTTTTATTAGCATCTGGAGTATTAGCTGGATGCCAGAAAGAGGCTACAGAGGATATGGTAATAAAAGTGGGGGCATCAGTATCACCACATGCAGAGATTCTAGAGCAAGTAAAAGATAAGTTGGCAGAAGAGGGATATACATTGGAAATTGTGGAATATAATGATTATGTATTACCTAACACGGCATTGGATCAAGGGGAGTTGGATGCAAATTATTTTCAACATCAACCATATTTAGATGAGTTTAATGAAAAAAATGCTACGGATTTGGTCTCAGTCGCAGCGATACATTTTGAACCTTTTGGAATCTATGCTGGGAATTCAGACAGTCTCGACCTTGAAGAAGGTGCTATTGTAGCTGTTCCAAATGATGGGACAAATGAAGCAAGAGCCTTATTGTTATTACAGGATCAGGGATTGATTACATTAAAAGAAGGTGCAGGACTTTCAGCGACTATATTAGATATTGAATCAAATCCTTTGAATTTACAGATTGAAGAGTTGGAAGCTGCTCAGATAACAAGATCCTTAGCAGATGTAGATATTGCATGTATTAATGGAAATTATGCAATTAGTGGAGGATTAAGTGTTGAAGATGCATTGGCAACGGAGGCAACTGAATCTTTGGCGGCGGAAACTTATGCAAATATTATTGTTGTAAAAGCGGGAGAAGAAGATAGTGCAAAAACAAAAGCTTTGGTTGATGCATTGTTAAGTGATGAAGTTCGTCAATATATTGAAGATACTTATGATGGAGCAGTGGTTCCAGTATTTTAAATAAGGAAACAAAAATAAACCTGCGTTACTAATTGGTAACACAGGTTTATTTTTAATTGTTTTTTGCTTCTTCAAGTAAAGCTTCTATTTTTGGGGTACATCTTCTTCCATGACAAGATCCAGAACCTGCTCCTGTAGCTTTTCTTACTTTCTCTACAGTATCTGCACCTTCTGCAATCACTTTTTTCATGGTAGAACGAGGGATTCCCTTGCATAAACAGACCTTGGTCATTTTATCTAAAATATCCTGATTAATATCACTCATATAGTATGTCCTCTCTATAAAACTAAAGTAATTTGGTACAGATATAGTATACTATATCTTAATATGTTGCGAAAGATTTATTTGTGCAAAATACAATTTGAGTACACAAATGAAATGTTAATATTAATATGGATTGTGATTAGAGAAGGGTGCTATAATAGAGACAAAGAATAAGTAGTAAAAAGGAGGTTTGTATGACACTACAACAATTAAAATATGCTGTTACGATTGCAGAGTC
>JBFHFI010000056.1:0-13279 GCA_041583675.1 Butyrivibrio sp.
TGGTGTTGGGGATTATTTTCATATTTGGAGAACAATTGATTATCTTAATTAGTGGAACTCAGGATATATATATTATTAAAAATGCTTATATGAATTTAAAAATTAATAGTTACTTTTTTATCTCATTAGGAATTTTATTTCCTTTAAGATCAGCTATGCAAGCGATGGAAATGCGAATTATACCTATTGTAAGTAGTGGAATAGAATTGAGTACCAAAGTGTTATTTGTTATTTTGGTGATTCCACGTTGGGGATATGCGGGAGCTAGTGTTACAGAACCTTTTTCTTGGATTCTTTGTACAGGATTTCTATTGAGTGTATATTATTTGAGAAGAAAAAAATTATATGATATAAAAGAAAGTAATAAAAAATATGAAAATCATAATATCATCAGCAAAAAAAATGAATCAAAATATTCATGAAACAATACAACAAACAGTACCTGTTTTTTTTAACAAGGCAGAAATATTAATGAAGTATATGAAATCTCTATCATATGAAGAGTGTTTAAAAATATGGAAATGTAGTGAGACAATCGGAAGAGAGAACTACAAAAGATTTCAAGAAATGAATTTAGCAGAGGATACAGTTCCTGCAATTATGTCATATGAAGGAATACAATATCAATATTTGAATGCAAAATCTATGAGTTTAGACCAATTAGAGTATTTACAAAAAAATCTTTTGGTTTTATCAGGATTTTATGGAATGTTAAGACCATATGATGGAATTGTTCCTTATCGATTGGATATGAATATGAAATTCATAAAAAATAAAATATTAAATCAATATAAGAATGTTTATGAATTTTGGGGAGATTCAATTGTAAATAAGTTAAGTTCAGAAACTGATTGTATTATTAATTTGGCATCTTCAGAATATAGTAAGGTTATACAACCAAAGAGTGGAATTCAACAAAGAGTGATTACTTGTGTCTTTGGAGAAATTGTAGAAAATAGAATTGTTGAAAAAGGGACTTATGCTAAAATGGCAAGAGGTGAAATGGTAAGATACTTGGCAATGGTTAAAGCAGAACAACCAGAATCAATGAAAGAATTTACGGAGATGGGTTTTAAATATAGTGATAAAGAGTCAACATTAGATAAGTTTGTGTTTATAAGATAAAAATATAATAAGGTCATAATAGTTATTATTGGTAACTATTATGACCTTATATATTATTCAGCGAGACTATTGTATACCTTTTTACAATTACTACGCATTCTTTCAAGATAACTTAAATTATCTTCTGCACTTTCCATAGTATAAATTGTTTCGATTTTACCTCCTACTTCAGAAGCAAGGGTAGTAGAAATTTCGGCATTTCCTAATTCTTCAGAAAAAATAGTGGTAACATTATTTTCTCTACAATAATCAACCAAGTCAGTTAATTGTTTTAGGCTAGGTTCTCCTTCTGCAAAAACATCTTCAACACTGTTTTGTTCTAACCCAAAGTCATTACAAAAATATTGAAATGCGGCATGGCTAGTTACAAAATGATTGTTTTCTAAAGATTGAAATTTTTCATAATATTCATTGTATATGTCATCCAAACTTTGAATATAATCGGTAGCATTGGATTGATAAAATTCAGAATTACTTGGATCAGCTTCTGCAAAAGCATTCGCTATATTTTGTACCTCTACTTTAGCGCCACTAATACTGATCCAAACATGAGGATCATATTGTCCATGTTCTTCAATTTCTTCTTCTCCAGTATTGCTTATAGCCTGAATGGAGTCAGACGCGATTACAGAAATAAGGTCTTCATTTTCCGACGAAACAATGGAAGCTTCAGCCCAAGGCTCCATGTCAAGGCCGTTATAGATAAATACTTGAGCATTCGCCAAAGATTTAATATCAGTTACTTTAGGTTCGAAATCGTGTGGCTCAGAACCATTAGGAATAATAGTGGTGATTTCAACATTGTCTCCACCTACAGCTAATGCAAATTCATACAAAGCATTAAATGAAACAGAAACTTGAAGTTTGGAATCATCAGTATCAGATGCAGTGGAAGCGTCACCACAAGCATATAATGTAATAGATATTAACGTTAATAATAAAATTGTTAGTGCTTTTTTCATATATAAATCTCCTTTTAATGCAAATTAATTGCATTTGTATATTATAATAATAAAAGGAGAAAGTCAACTGTAAATGCGAATTATTTGCAAATTTTATTTACAAATAAAATAATATAGATTACAATAGATAAGAATCTATGGAGATAGGAAAATTCCCCTCAGAGCAAGGTTTTTCGGCGGAATTATGGAGTGTTATATGATAATTATAGAAGATTTAGAGTTTGCTTATAGTGGACAGAATTATATATTAAAGAATATTAACTTAAAAGTGCAACAAGGGGATTATGTATCTGTATTAGGAGATAATGGGTGTGGGAAAACAACCTTAATGCGAATAATTCTTGGATTTCTAAAACCTACCAAAGGAAAGATGATAGTAAATACCAAATCTATTGGATATGTTCCACAAAAAAATGATTTTATGGGAAATGGATTTCCGATTACGGTATATGAGGTATTATATTCCTATTATAAATTGTTAAAGTTAAAAGATAAAAATAGAATTATTCAAGTTTTAGAATATGTGGGAATGATAAAATGTCAAAATATGTTAATGGGAAATCTATCAGGAGGTCAGACCCAAAAAATTCTTATTGCTAGAGCTTTATTAGGAAATCCGAAATTGTTAATTTTAGACGAGCCATCTACGGGAGTGGATAGAGATAGCCAAACAGAAATATATAGATTAATTAAAAATTTATGTGATCAGGATAAGATAACAGTTATTTCAGTAGAACATAATTTAGAAGCAGCGGTACAGAACTCAAATAAAATTTTTCATATGAAAGAGGGTAGGGGTCATATTTGTAGTCCTCAAAAATATGCTACAGAATATTTAAAGTCAGTAAGAGAGGAATAAAAAATGTTACAATATACATTCGTACAAAATGCAATTATCGTAGGTATCATGATAGGAATTATATGTCCAGCAATAGGGATATTTCTTGTAGTAAGAAGATATTCCATGATTGGAGATACACTAGCACATTCTTCTTTGGCAGGAATTTCAATAGGAATTTTATTAAATAAAAATCCTATTCTTGGTGCATTTATTTTTACATCTATTTGCGGTGCAATTATAGAGTTTCTTAGAAAGTATTTTAAAAAATATACAGATTTAATATTGTCAATTGTTTTAGCCTTAAGTGTTGGGACTGCAATTACAATTATTAGTTCTGGAAGTTTAAATGCCAATGCTCAAAGTTATATGTTTGGAAGTTTACTTACAGTGAGTCAACAAGATATTTATACCGTATTTGGATTATGTATTATTTCTCTTATAATGATTAAAATTCTATATCATAAATTATTATATATTTCTTATGATGAAGAAGCGGCAAAAATAGCGGGAGTTAAGACTCAGATTATAAATTATGCATTTTCAATTTTGGTAGCTAGTTGTATTGCAGCAAGTGTTAGAATTGTTGGAGTATTGGTATTAAGTTCTATGATTGCTTTGCCCGTGGCAACTGCAATTCAATTCGAAAGAGGATTTCGTTTTACTTTAATAATATCAATTATTACGAGTATTTTCGATATTTTAGTTGGATTATTTTTGGCATATTATCTAGATGTGGTAGCCAGTGGATTGACAGCTATTATTTCAGTATTTATGTTGCTTTTAGTTATTTTAGTAAAAAAAATAATTGCACAATTTAGAATGATTAATTAAGGAGTGTTATATGAGTTATAGTATATTCAAAGAAAAAGGATTAAAAGACACGATAAATAGAGAATTGGTTTTTGATGTAATGGATGAGTATAAAGGACCTATGACGGCGGAACAAATTTATAATCTTGTATATGTTAAAAAAAAGGCGGATTTTTCTACAATCTATAGAACATTATCTGTTTTTACAGAGAAAAATATTACAAATAAATGTATGGGAACTGATGGTGTTGCATATTATCAATTATATAATCAACATCATGCTCATTATATTGTGTGTTCAGAATGTCATAAGAAAATAATTATTGATGAATGTCCTTTGGTAAAAGCAAGTGAAGATTTAATGGAAAAAACTGGGTTTCAAATTACTGGTCATAATTTGGAATTTATTGGAATATGTCCAGAGTGTATTTTGAAAAACAATAAGAATAAGGAGTGATTCTCTTAGTTATAAGAAAATCACTCCTTATTTTTAAACTTATATAATCATTAATGATTAATATTTTCCTAAATTCATATGACCAGCAAGCTCAGCTTTGCTTCTTTGTTTAATAACCCATGCTTCATCTTTAGCTTGAGTAAATGCAGAAACACATTTTGGATCAAGATTATCTTCAATTCCAGCATAGCTAAGTGAGATAATTTTATCTGCCAAAGCAATAACTTCCATATGGATACCATTTGTTTTATCTGAACGATAAACTTTAGCTGCAGCTTCTTCACTTAATTTCTCGAATTTATCTGCAGGAGCAAAACATTTTGGACAAGCATCAGGTGCAGAATCTCCCTCATGTATATATCCACAAACAGAACATTTAAATAAATTTTTCATACGAAACCTCCAATATTTTATAATTACATAATCAAATGTATGTAATTAAACTATGCCACATGTAATTATAGATGTCAACTATTGAAATCTCGTTTTTATAAAAACAATGTACCATTGAGATATAAAATGTTATAATTTTTAAATAGGAGGTGAAAGGTCAATGAATCGTGAATTTTCAACAAGACAACCAGATTTTATTGGAGAGGAACAGTTTAAAAAATACGCGGTTATGATTCCTTTTATGAAACAAGATGATACTATATATGTAGTATTTGAACAAAGAGCCGATAATTTAAAACGCCAACCAGGAGATATTTGTTTTCCAGGGGGGAAATTAGAACTTAATGAATCATTGGAAGAATGTGCAATTAGAGAGACCATGGAAGAATTACTTGTGGATTCAAGTCAAATTAAAATATGTGGTCCAGGTGATATCTTTTTGTCACCATTTAATATTATTGTTTATCCATATATTGGGAGATTATATAATTATAATGGAGGATTTAGTAAAGATGAAGTGCAAAGAATTATTAAGATTCCCTTGGAGTTTTTTCAGAAAAACAATCCAGAAAAATTTGAAAGTAGTGTAAAATATGAATTACCTGAAGATTTTCCGTACGCATTGATACAGGGGGGAACAAAATATCCTTGGTCAAAAGGTACTTATAATATATATTTTTATCAATATGAGGAATTTACAATATGGGGGATGACGGCATTAATGTTGAAATCAGCAGTTGAACTATTACTTAAATATGAGAAATAGGAGAAAATGAATGAAAAAAAAATATAATGTAAGCACTCAAAAACAATTAAAAGATAGATTAACAGAATTACAATATGAGATCACCCAGAATGGTGCAACAGAGCCACCTTTTGATAATGAATATAATGATTTGTTTGATCCTGGAATCTATGTGGATTGTACAACGGGAGAACCTTTATTTATATCAACTGATAAATTTCAATCGGGATGTGGATGGCCTGCTTTTTCAAAACCCATTGAAAAACAAATTATTCAAGAAATTACGGACCATAGTCATGGAATGCATAGAGTAGAGGTAAGGGCAAAAAACTCAAATTCACATTTAGGACATGTGTTTCAAGATGGCCCTCAAGAGTTGGGGGGATTAAGATATTGTATCAATAGTGGAGCATTAAAGTTTATACCATATGGTCAATTGGAAGAATTAGGATATGGAGATTTGATTTCATTATTTTAGGGTTTATTATTTTAGGGGGATATCTTTGAATCATACAAAGTTAGAAAAAATAATATTTAATCGAATAAAAAAAAGTACAGATATATCACTGGTTTTAGCATCTTTGACTTCGTTTGTATCAGCTATAATTATATATTTTGGAAATATTTCGTTGATATATGTAATTATTGATCTATTATTGGGGGTCTTTTATTTATTGAGCTATGTGATAAGAAAAAAGATATCTACAAGAACAAAAATCAAAGGGTTGGTTCTATTACCTATAGTGTTGGGTATTGTTATTTTTTTGGATGGAGGATTTTCGGGCGGAACGATATTACTTTTTGTAATTGGGAACTCATTGTCCATGTTATTATTAAGAGAAAATACAAGTTTGGCAATTTCTATGTTTTCAATATTAAGTTTTGTGGGTTTATGGATCTGGTCTTATTACAGTAAGTTTGATGTTATGCCGGAGATGACTTTTTGGAAATGGTGTCTACAGGTAATCTTAATGATGGTCTTTTTATTTTTATTTCGGATTAGTATTAACTCAATAAAAAGATATATGAATGATAATATATTAGATTTGGAAAGCTCGGTTAGATTGACAGCTGAATTAGCTTATAAGGATAATTTAACGGGACTTCCGAATTATAATTATTTTAATGAACAATTAGAAAATTACAATGGAATGCACGATAAATCAGGGGTTATATTTTTGCTTAGTATTAAAAATATGAATATGATTAATGTGGTATATGGAGATGACCTGGGAAATAAATTAATTATATGTATTTCGAATAGAATTAGAAGTTGTGATTTAGATTATAATTTAGTAGCTCGCGTAAATAGTAAAGAATTTGGATTTTGGATTCAGGAAGAAAAAGAATCTAATATACAAAGTAAAATGAACAAGATATTAGAGGAATTATCAAAAGAAATCAAAGTTGAAGATTTTGTTTTTAATATGGAATATTATTTATCTTATGCGAAGATGGATTTTTGTGAAAATGATTTTAAACAAAGTTATAAAAAAGCAAGGGTTGCTTTGACTTTTGCAAGATATAGTGAAAAATCAATGGAAATTGTATCTTATAACAAAAAAATTGAGAAAGATATTATTAGAAAAAGTGAATTAAAAGACTTATTAAAACAAGATATTTTATTAGATAAAAATTTTAGTATATATTTTCAACCTCAAATAAGGACGGTGGATGGTAGTATCAAAGGAGTAGAAGTTTTATCTAGATGGAATACAGAAAAATATGGAAATATAACTCCAAGTGAATTTATTCCTTTGATAGAACAGTTAAATATGCATGTGGAGTTTGGGATTTTTGTTATAAAAAAAGTGATTGCACAATACAATGAAATTGTAAAAAAATACACCAAAGATATTCGTATATCTGTAAATATTGCACCTTCTTTTTTGAGAATTGATAATTTTTCGCAAGTGATTCTGAATACAATGGAGAATACTTTTCTTAATTTATCCAATATCACGTTGGAAATAACGGAGGAAACGGTAATTGAGGGAGTGGAGTTTATTAATAAAAAGTTAGCTCCGTTAAGGCAAAGAGGAATCAAAATATCATTGGATGATTTTGGTACAGGATTTTCGTCTTTGAGTTATTTGGCAAAATTAGAAGTGGATGAAATAAAATTAGATAAGTCATTAATTGATCAAATAATAAATAATCGAAAAAGTGTTATACTAATAGAAACTTTGATTGGGCTGACTAAAAACTATAATATGGAAATTGTAGCAGAGGGAGTTGAAGAGGAACAACAATATATGTTGTTGAAAAAATTAAACTGTGGTTTGATACAAGGATATTTCACAGGAAAACCAATGCCTTTAACTACCATTTTGCTGTAAGTGTTACTTTCCATCATGCTTTCTTTTTAATTATAAAACAATATAATTAAGTTGGTTCTTTCCATTAGATTTGGATTGGTATAATTTAAGGTCAGCATTTTTAATTAGAAGATTAAGGTCAGTTGGGTTAGATGCTGGATTATGAGCAAGACCCATACTTACAGTAAGATGAAAAGCGGTGCCTTCGAATTCAAAAACAAATTTCTCGATTGAATTAAGTAGGTATTCACAGAAAACAATAATGTTTTCTAAAGATTCATTAGGGAATACAAGACAAAATTCTTCACCGCCATAACGGCCTACATAGGGATAGGAATCAGAAGCATGAAGAAATAAGTTACCAAGAGTAGATAGGGCATAATCCCCTGTTCGATGGCCATAGGTGTCATTTATTTTTTTAAAGGAATCAATATCAACCATTAAAAAACTAAAAGGAGAGTTTGTATGAACTGTAGATTCTAACTCTTTGTTTGCTAGTTCTAAAATGGCTCGGTGGTTATACAAATTAGTTAAACCATCTTTGTTTGCTAAAAATTCCAATTCTTTTTGTTGGTTGGAATATCTAAGGGCAGATTTAATTCTTGCAATTACTTCAATAGGATCCAATGGTTTTTTAATATAATCAAAGGCACCTATTTCAAAGGCGTTTTTAAGAATATTACTATCAGTTACAGAAGTTACCATAATTATAGGTATATGCATTGTAGAATCATTATCTTTTAACATTTTACATACTTGAATTCCATCTATTACGGGCATAACAATATCAAGTAAAATTGCATCGGGAGAAAAATCTTGAACGGTATCCATAACGAGAGTTGCATCCAATATAGAGTTGACTTTATAATGTTCTTGAGTCAAAATATCATTTAAAATTTTTGTGTTCATACGATTGTCATCAATGATTAAAATTCGATTAGACATAAGAACTACCTCCAGCTAGTGTGTTTACATTTTAATTAGTATAGCATTTTAAAGCAAAAAAGCAAACGATAATTGATAAAAATATAGAGTTATGATAGGTTATTTATAGGAGTTTCATAGTTTGAGTATACTATTGGAAAACAATTATAAAAGTAAATAAATAGGGAGATAAATAGATGACAATACAAGAGTGCTTACAACATAGAATACTTGTCCTGGATGGGGCAATGGGAACACAAATTCAAGGAGAACATTTATCAGAAGAAGATTATAGTAGAGGATGTACTTGTGGAAGACATCAAAAGGGAAATAATGATTTATTAATTATGTCCAATCCAGATATTATATTAAATATACATCGTAAATATTTGGAAGCAGGAGCAGATATTATTGAGACAAATACTTTTAATTCAACAAGAATATCTCAATCGGATTATGCTATGGAAATGATGGTATATGATTTAAATTATAATGGAGCTCGGTTAGCAAAGCAGGCAGCAGAGGAATATACAATAAAAAATCCGGATAAGCCCAGATTTGTTGCAGGTGCGGTCGGACCAACCAATAAAACAGCTTCCTTATCCCCAGATGTTGAAAATCCAGGATATAGAAATATTACATTTGATGAATTAGTAGAAGCATATGAAGAACAGATTCAAGGATTAGTGGATGGTGGCGTTGATCTAATACAAATAGAAACTATTTTTGATACTTTAAATGCAAGAGCAGCAATATTTGCTGCTGAAAATGTGTTTTTAAAAACCAATAAAAATCTTCCAATTATTATTTCTGGAACCATTGCAGACAAAAGCGGTCGTATTTTATCAGGACAGACATTAGAGGCTTTTGCACAATCAATAAGAAATGATAATTTATTAAGTATTGGACTTAATTGTTCTTTTGGAGCTAAGGATTTAATTCCATTTGTAAAAGAATTGTCTAAAACGCAAGAATTTTATGTGACTTTTTATCCGAATGCAGGATTACCTAATTCTATGGGAGGATATGATGAATTACCAGAAGAAACAGCAGAATTTGTAGAAACATTAGCAAAACAGGGACATTTAAATATAGTGGGAGGCTGTTGTGGAACAACGCCTGCGCATATTAAGGCGATTAGTGAAATTGTAGGAAAATATAGCCCTAGAGTGATCCCTGAAATTCCAAGAGAAACAATTTTTTGTGGACTAGAAGCGGTTAGAGTGAATAAAAATAATAATTTTGTAAATATTGGTGAGAGAACAAATGTGGCAGGTTCTGCAAAATTTGCACGATTAATTAGAGAAAAAAAATATGAACAAGCGCTATCAGTAGCACTTGATCAAGTGGAAAATGGTGCACAAGTTATTGATATTAATTTTGATGATGGAATGTTAGATGCAGAAGTAGAAATGGATTACTTTTTAAAATTATTAGCAAGTGAACCGGATATTTCCAGAGTTCCTATTATGATAGATTCATCGAAATTTAAAGTATTAGAAATTGGTCTAAAAGCAATTCAGGGAAAAGCAATTGTGAATTCTATTTCTTTAAAGGTAGGAGAAAAAGAATTTATTAGACAAGCAAAATTAATTAAACGCTATGGTGCAGGAGTTGTAGTCATGGCTTTTGATGAAAAAGGACAGGCAGATACCTTTGAAAAACGTACGCAAATATGTAAACGCGCTTATGATATATTGGTTGATATTGTAAAATTCCCACCTGAAAATATTATTTTTGATCCAAATATTTTGGCAATTGCAACTGGAATTGAAGAACATAATAATTATGGAGTGGATTATATTGAAACTGTAAAATGGATTAAAGCGAATCTTCCCTATGTAAAAATTAGTGGTGGAGTTAGTAATCTTTCTTTTTCATTTAGAGGTAATAATGTAATTCGAGAAGCAATGCATTCTGTATTTTTATATTATGCTATTGAAGCTGGGATGGATATGGGAATTGTAAACCCTGGTATGATTCAAATTTATGATGAAATAGACAAAGATTTAAAAGAAAAAGTAGAAGCAGTTATTTTAAATAAATATCCAGAAGCAGCAGAAGATTTATTGGAATTTGCAGAAGAATATAAGTCTCAAGGGTCAACTAAAAATATCAACAAATTAGAATGGCGGGAAAATGACTGTAAAGAGCGCTTGAAATATGCTTTAATCAAAGGTATTACAGATTATATTGCTGCAGATGTGGAAGAAGCTAGATTGTTATATAATAAAGCATTAGAAGTTATTGAAGGCCCTCTTATGGATGGAATGAAAATAGTTGGTGATTTATTTGGGGAAGGTAAAATGTTTTTACCTCAAGTGGTGAAAAGTGCGAGGGTTATGAAAAGTGCAGTTTCTGTTCTTATGCCCTATATAGAAGCAGAAAAAGCGGGAACGCAAAGTACGAGTGCAGGAAAAGTTGTGTTTGCAACCGTAAAAGGAGATGTACATGATATTGGTAAAAATATTGTATCTGTGGTTCTTGCCTGCAATAACTTTGAAGTAATTGATCTTGGAGTTATGGTTCCATGTGAAGTGATATTAGAGACTGCAATAAAAGAAAAAGTAGATATTATTGCTTGTAGTGGGTTAATAACACCTTCCTTAGAAGAGATGACATATATCGCGGAAGAAATGCAACGACAGGGATTTCAAATACCACTTATGGTTGGAGGGGCTACAACATCCAAAACACATACGGCGTTAAAAATAGAACCCTATTATGAACATGGCGTAGTGCATGGAATTGATGCATCAAAAGCCGTTGAAGCAGCTAAAAAGCTTGCAAATCCTTTGACAAGAGAAGATTTTATTAAAGAGATTCAATTAGAGTATCAAGAAGTAAGGGATAATTATACAACCAATGAAAAGAAATTTGTAGACTATAAAACAGCATTTCAGAACAGATATCAAATTGATTGGAATACAACTAATATTAAAAAACCTAATAAAAAGGGAATACAAACAATTATAGATTGCCCAATTAGTGAATTAAGAAAATATATAGATTGGTCATTTTTCTATGTTGCGTGGGATATGAAGGGGGTATATCCTAAAATATTAGATGATCCTAAATATGGAGAACAGGCAAAAATATTATTAAAAGATGCCAATGATATGTTGGATGTGTTAGAAGAAAATCATGCAATTACCACAAAAGCGGTTTATGGAATTTTCCCATCTAATTCAGAGGGAGAAGCAATTCATGTCTATACAGATGAGAGTAGAGAAGAAATTTTAACTAGTTTTTATATGCTAAGACAACAGGAACTAAATAAGCAAGGAGTATATAGAAGTTTAGCTGATTTTATTGCACCTAAATCAACAGGAATATTGGATTATATTGGTGGATTTATTGTGACTGGAGGATTAGGAGCAAAGGAATATGCAGATTCTCTGAAAGAACAAGGAGATGAATATGGGAATCTAATGGTAAGAATATTAGCTGATCGATTGGCAGAAGCCATGGCAGAATATGTTCATGAAAAAGTAAGAAGAGAAGATTGGGGATATGCACCAGAGGAAGAGATTACGATGAAACAAATGTTTATGGCTGATTATCAAGGAATACGTCCAGCTTTTGGATATCCATGTTTAAGGGATCATAGTGAAAAAGATAATTTGTTTAAAATGCTTAATGGTACAGAGAATACAGGTGTCACTTTAACGGAAAATTATATGATGGACCCAACTGCAAGTGTTTGTGGGCTGTATTTTGGAAATAAAGAAGCAAAATATTTTAATATTAATAGAATTAGTCAAGATCAATTGGAGACATATGCGGAAGAAGCAAGTAAATCTATGAAGATAATAAAGAAGAGTTTAAATAGTATATTATTATAAATTCATTACCAATTAAAAAATGACGCATTATGCGTCATTTTTTAATTGTTGACGGATTGGAAATATCAATAAAAAAAAGATTTAAAGCAAAGAAAGGAACATATTATGGTAAAAATAGAAGAGATACAACAAATTATACAGAAAATTCCATTTGCAAATTATCTTGGAATTCAAATATTAGAGGCTGAAAGTGGAACTGTTACTGGAAGGATAAAAATTATACCGGAATATAATAATATATATAGTGGATTACATGGAGGAATTGGATATTCCTTAGGGGATACCATAGCAGCGATGTCTGCATATACAGTGGGTGTTACAGTTACTACTATTAATTCATCTTTTCATTATTTAGCTCCTGGAGTAGAAACAGAATACATTGATTGCGTTGGAAAAGTGATTCGTTGTGGAAAGAGAATAACTGTTGCCAATGTGGAATTATACAACGATAGTCATGAATTATTAATGACAGGTGAATTTACATTTTATAATTTATATATAAAAAATTCAAAAAAAGATTGACAAATATAAATAGCGAACTATAATAGTATCTATTGGTAGTAGGTAAGTGGAGGTGCTATATGACAATTCATGAAATCGCAGATGAATTAATGAAACAAGTTTCCCAATTTCATAAAGGTTCAGCGAAAAACATGCATAATGTAACAAGAGGTGAGATGCCGGTATTAAAATATTTGTTGAATAATCAAGCGGCAATGCCCACAGAGCTGAGTAATTATTTTGGATTATCAACAGCTAGAGTTGCGAATACATTAAATAGTTTAGAAAAAAAAGGATATATAAAAAGAGTTCATGATTCTGAAGACCGTCGAAAAGTAAAAATATATATTACAGAACA
>JBFHFI010000057.1:0-12966 GCA_041583675.1 Butyrivibrio sp.
CACTTTTTAGGATTAAGTATGATAGCATATCATTTTTATGGTAAATATATTAAAAAAGCACCAATATGGTTGGCAGGTATATTTGGAGTGATATTTTTATTGCTATTTCAATTATCCAGAGGGTATATTGGAATATTTGGAATATCTTTGATTTCATTTCCAAATTTTGTAAGTGACCATCTATTATTCTATTGCATTGGCATTCCATACACGGGGATGTTACATTCAGCAGATTATTTCCCAATATTACCTTGGATTTTTATATTTTTAGTAGGAAATATTCTTGGAAAAGCTTTTAAAGAAGGGAAAATTCCTTTGTTTTTCTATAAGGATTATTGTCATCCGGTGTCAGTGGTGGGAACCAAAACAATCTATATCTATATGTTGCATCAACCAATTATTTATGGAATTATGACCGGGATTTTTTATATATTGAATAGAGCATAACTAGGAGGACTGTATGACATTATATGAAGTGATAGAACAGAATACAAATCAATCACCAACAAATCAGGCATTACAATATTTTAGATACAGTCAAGATTATAAGGAAATGCTTGGATGCATTCATAAAGTTGCTAGTGGATTATCTTCGGTTGGAATTGTTAAGGGTGACAAGGTGGGAATATGTATGCCAAATACACCAGAATTATTACATATTTTCTATGGAATAAATCAGATTGGTGCAGTAGCAGTTATGCTTAATCCCAAATCACCAAAACAAGAATTAGAAAAACAAATAAAAATGACGGGTTCAAAAGTGGTCTTTTTTAGTCAAGTTGCAATGGCTCAAATTACAGAAATTTTGCAAGCAGGAGAAAAAGATGTTTTATTTGTAAGTGTTCCGATTATGAAACATTTGCCTTGGGTGATTAAATTTGTACTTGAGAAAAGATTATTACCCTATCTAACAGGGAAACAATTTCAGAAGAAATATACAAATGGTATTTCATATTGTAAGTTTTTAGAAAAAAAGCAAGAGGTTGTAATTGCAAGAGATGACCAGGAAGATGCAGTTATTATTTTTAGTGGTGGAACCAATGGAACGATAAAAGCGGTGGTTCATTCATCAGATTCTTTTAATCAGAGTGCCAGCGCCTGTTTGGAGACGGAGATGCCACTACCTCAAAGAGTGAGAATGTTAGGGATATTACCATCCTTTCATATATTTGGACTAACAGTGGCAATTCATCTTCCTTATACAGTGGGAGGAAGTGTGAATCTTGTTCCATTTTTTAATCTTGGAATTTTAACAAAAATTCTAAAAAAAGAATGTCCAGAATTTTTTCCGGGAGTACCAACAATATTTGAGCGTCTTTTATCATATAAACCATTTCAAAAGGCTGCTAAAAAAGGGAAATTGAATTTTCAATATTTTCGACATGGATTTGTGGGTGGAGACCATCTTTCTGAGGAAGTTAAATCTGCATTTAATAAAGTGGTTGAGGATAATCATGGGAATGGTTATATTTCTATGGGATATGGTATGAGTGAATGTTGCCCAGTAAGTGTGAATAATCGTGTAACAGATCTTGAAAAGTCAGTAGGACAACCATTTCGTGGAACACAGATTAAAATCTGCAAAGAAGACAATGAGAAGGAGCAACCAGAAGGAGAGTCAGGAGAGATTGTGATAGCGTCTACCTATTTAATGTCTTATGGAATTGATGAGAATGGAACAGTAACCAGACCAATTCCTGATTCACAAGGCATATTATGGTATAGAACAGGGGATATGGGATATTATGATCAAGGAGTGCTTTATTATGAATGTCGAAAAAGAAGAATTATAAAAGTATCCGGAAATACGATATTTGCTTCTGCCATTGAAAGAGTATTAAAGGAATCTTTGTCTTTTGCAGAAAATATATATGTAGTGCCTGTAAATCATAAACATAGGGGGCAGGGCACATATGTATTCTTTGTAACAACAGAAAAATATAGTAGTCAACAGAGTTTGGAGATGGCAATAAAAAGCTGCCAAGGACGAGTTGTAAAGTATGGAATTCCAGTGGGTGCATGTTGTATTCACCCCAAAGAAGTCCCACTTACAGCCTTGGGGAAAATTGCCTGGGGAATTTTGGAAACAAGAGCAAATGAAACAATTAGTAAATAATACTTGCAAAAAAGTGTATTTACTGTAATATAAGGTAGTATATATTTTTATAGCAAGAAGTAGTTGTAGAAAGGTTGAATACAAATGATTTATGCAAATAATGTAACACTAAGACTTGGGAAAAAAGCTTTATTTGAGGATGTAAATATTAAATTTACACCTGGTAATTGTTATGGATTAATTGGAGCAAATGGTTCTGGTAAATCTACATTTCTTAAAATATTATCAGGACAACTTGAGCCAAGTCAAGGAGATGTAATTATAACACCGGGCGAGAGAATGTCATTTCTTGAACAGGATCATTATAAATATGATACACAAGTAGTTTTGGATACTGTTATTATGGGAAATACTCGTTTATACGAAATTATGCAAGCAAAAGATGAAATCTATGCAAAAGAAGATTTTACAGAAGAAGATGGAATTAAAGCTAGTGAACTTGAAGGCGAGTTTGCAGAGATGAATGGATGGGAAGCGGAATCAGATGCTTCAACATTGTTAAATGGACTTGGAGTTGATACAAGCCTACATTATAAATTAATGTCAGAACTGAACGGTAGTCAAAAAGTGAAAGTGCTTTTAGCAAAAGCTCTTTTTGGTAATCCAGATATTCTATTATTAGATGAGCCTACAAACCATTTGGATTTGGATGCGATTGCATGGTTAGAAGAATTTTTGATTAATTTTGAAAATACTGTAATTGTAGTATCCCATGATAGATATTTCTTAAATAAGGTTTGTACACAAATTGCAGATATTGATTATGCAAAAATTCAGCTTTATGCAGGAAATTATGATTTTTGGTATGAATCAAGCCAGTTAATGGTAAAACAAATGAAAGAACAGAACAAGAAAAAAGAAGAGAAAATCAAGGAACTTCAAGAATTTGTTCAAAGATTTAGTGCCAACGCTTCTAAATCCAAACAAGCAACCTCTAGAAAAAAAGCACTTGATAAAATTGAATTAGATGATATTCGTCCATCAAGTAGAAAATATCCATATATTGATTTTAGACCATTGAGAGAAATTGGAAATGAAGTTCTTACAGTGGAGAATATTTCAAAAACAATTGATGGAGTTAAAGTTCTTGATAATGTATCGTTTTTAGTAAATAGAGAAGATAAAATTGCATTTGTTGGAGCGGATGAGCTTGCAAAAACAACTTTGTTTAAGATTTTAGTAGGAGAAATGGAACCAGATGAAGGAAGCTTTAAATGGGGAATTACCACTTCACAAGCATATTTTCCAAAAGATAATACCAAAGAATTCGATTGTGAAGATACAATCGCAGAGTGGCTTATGAGATATTCTACAGAAAAGGATATTACGTATGTACGAGGATTTTTAGGAAGAATGTTATTTGCAGGAGATGATGGAATTAAAAAAGTTAAGGTTCTCTCAGGTGGAGAAAAAGTAAGATGTCTTTTATCTAAGATGATGATTATGGGTTCTAATGTATTGATTTTAGATGAACCTACGAACCATCTTGATATGGAATCTATTACAGCACTTAATAATGGATTAATAAAATTTCAAGGATCAACAATTTTTGCTTGTCGAGATCATCAATTTGTGCAGACAACAGCAAATAGAATTATGGAATTGGTAAATGGTCAATTGATAGATAGAATTACTACTTATGATGAATATCTAGAGAGTGATGAAATGGCTAGAAAAAGACAGGTGCTTATAGCATTTAATGAGGATGAAGACGAGGACAACTAATGTTTACTTCAGAGATGGAACGCGAAAGCTATCTTCGGTTTGAACAAGCCGTTGAAATGATGGGTGGTATAAGTGATGATTACTTGTACTATTTTGATCTTGAACATGATTATTTTAGAATATCGGAATCTGTTTTGGAAAAGTATGATTTTCCGGATTCCAATTTTTATGATGCAATTAAACACTTGAAAAAAATTGTATACAAGCATGATTTCCCCCATGTTGTGGACCATTTAAAAGATGTAGTTCGTGGCCTTTATGAATCGGTGTCATTTGAATGTAGATGGATGGATAAGAGTGGGAATTTGTCTTGGATTAATTGTAGAGGAAAAGTGATTAAAGGAGAAGATGGTTCATCGACTCATATGTATGGTAAAATTACGGAACTTGGAGAACGAAAAAGAGCGGATAATATCACTGGATTTCGTACACATATTTTATTTGAACAGGATTACAAAAATAAAATGACAGAAGACCCAGAATCTCCAGGTTTTATTTTGAGAATAGGTATTGATAATTTCAAAGGAATTAATGAAAAATATGGGTTAAAGGCAGGAGATGACGTATTAAAAGCATTTGCTAAATGTTTGATGAATATAATTCCGGCAGAAGTACGGATTTATCGTATGGAAGGGGATGAATTCTGCGTATTTTTTAGTCATATAGATTTTTCAGATGCATATATTGAGAACTTATTTGAGGATATTAAAAGGGAAATAGAAAAGATTACTTACGAGGATAATTATAAAATATTCTATACAGTTTCCATTGGTGTAATTCGTTTTCCTTCAGATATTGCAATTTATGATGAAATGTACAAAAAAAGCGAGTTTGCTTTGAATAAGGCTAAAAAATTAGGTAAAAATTCAATTTATTTTTTTGATGAACAAGATTATTTTGATAATATGACCAAATTAGATATTCAGGAAGAACTTAGAAAAGATGTAAATGCACATTTTAAAGGCTTTTCATTAATGTTTCAACCTATTATGAATATGAAAACTTGTAAAATTGAGGGAGCAGAAGCTTTATTGCGCTGGAAAAATGAAAAATATGGATGCATGTCCCCTACGGA
Source organism: Butyrivibrio sp. (assembly GCA_041583675.1). Taxonomy (GTDB): domain Bacteria; phylum Bacillota; class Clostridia; order Lachnospirales; family Lachnospiraceae; genus Eshraghiella. The sequence continues at coordinate 4,917 of JBFHFI010000057.1, forward strand.
TTTTGTTCCTTTGTTAGAAGATAGTGGATTGATTATTCCGGTAGGTCGATTTGTATATACAGAAGCAATTAAGCAGTGCTATGAATGGCAAAAATCTCATCATTTCTTTTTTATGCATATTAATTTATCCTATGTACAATTAAAGAAAAGTGAAATTATTAGTGAAATTACGGAATATATTCATAAAATTGGAATTGACCCTAAATATATTGTGTTGGAAATTACGGAAAGTGGAGAGATCGACACCAAAAGTAAGGTAGGAGAGACTGTAAAAGAAATCTATACAAATGGAGAAGGATTGGCAATTGATGATTTTGGAACAGGATATTCAAATCTTCGCTATTTGAAAGATTTAAAAGTCAATACATTAAAGATTGATCGCGCCTTTGTAATAAATTCAACAGAGTTAGGATTTGATTATCTAATGATTAAGCATATTACAGATTTGGCACATAGTGCTGAAATTAAGATTTGTCTTGAAGGGGTTGAGACAGAGGCACAATTAGCGGTATTATCTAAACTTCAGCCTGATTTTATACAAGGATATATATTTGGAAAACCTGAATATCCAGATACTTTTAAAGCAAACTTTATGAATTAAAAGATAAGAGGGGTAGAGAATGAAAGATATTTCCCAAGGAATACAAATTGTAAAATCTTCAAATTCATATCTAGGAATGACAGCAAAAGATAATAGTTATTTTTTTACTTTTGAGTCTGAGTCTTTGTCTATTAAATTACTTTTATTTGACAAGCCGAAAATACAACCTGATTATGAAATTACAGTAGATTCACAATTTAAAGAGGGGGATATCTTTTGTTTTGCAATTAAAAATATTGATATAGAGGGATATTGTTATTTGTTTGAAGACCAAAATCAAAGAGTAATAGACCCTTGTTCCAAGAGAATTCAATATTTAATACAAGAAGATACAAGCCAAAACATGCCCTATGGCGTTCTTAGTCACGGAGTATTTCATTGGGAAAATGACCAAAGAATACAGATTCCAACAAAGGATTTAATTATATATAAAGCACATGTGCGTGGGTATACTATGAGTGAATCTTCGAAAGTAGAGCATAAAGGAACTTTTTCTGGAATGATTGAAAAAATTCCTTATCTTGTTGATTTGGGAATTAATGGGATTGAATTAATGCCGGTATATGAATTTGAACCTGGATATCAAGGAAATAATTATTGGGGATATAGTAAGGGGTTATATTTTACTCCAAAAGTATCCTATTCCTCTATGGATTCCAATATAGAAGATTATACCCTTGAGATGAAAGAAATGGTAAAACAATTTCATCGTAATGGAATTCAAGTGATTCTAGAAATGTATTTTGAAGATCAGATGCAATCTGGGTGGGTATCTGAATGTATTCGATATTGGAAAAACGAATATCATATTGATGGGATACATCTTATTTGCTCAGATCGAATTCGACGTGAAGTGGCAGAAAATCCATATTTAAAGAATCTTGAATTGTTATATTCCTATTGGCCAGAACAAGAACGAATTCAACATCATCATTTAATAGAATACAATGAAAACTTTTCTAATATTGCAAAACATTTGTTAAGAGGAGATGAGAATCAACTTCAAGAATTTGTACATGCAATCAAAAACAATCCTGAGTATGCAAAAACAATAAATTATATTACAAATCATGATGGTATGACGTTGAATGATTTATTTATGTATGATAGAAAACATAATGAACTAAATGGAGAGAATAACCGAGATGGCAGGGACTTTAATTATAGTTGGAATTGTGGTGTAGAAGGTCCAACAAGAAAAGTTGCGGTTAATGAGATTCGACTAAATTTGATTAAAATTGCCATGGGTATGATGATGCTTTCCCAAGGAATTCCTTTGATTTATGCGGGGGATGAATTTAGAAATAGTCAAAGTGGAAATAATAATGCCTATTGTCAAGATAATGAAATAGGGTGGACGGATTGGAAGGCTTTGCGTAAAAATCAAGAAGTCTATAAATTTGTAAAGAGTTTAATAGCATTTAGAAAAAATCATAATATTCTTCATATGGATCATGAACCATATATGATGGATTATAAATTCAAAGGATATCCAGATATGTCATTTCATGGTTCTCAGGCTTGGTATCCAGAACTAGAACATTATAATAGACATGTAGGGATTATGTATTATGGTTCTTATGCAGAGGAAGAGCAAGATGTATTTATCGCATATAATTTACATTGGGAAGACCATAGAATAGCTTTGCCCACGCTTTTGGATAAAAAATGGAAAGTATTTGTGGATACAAATGATATGCGGAATGAAAATAAGATTGTAGATCATTATTTGTTTATAAATAGTCGCTCTATGGCAATCCTAGTAAGTGAAAAAAATAGTTGAAATATATAGTATAATATTATAGAATGTATTAAGAAGATTCTAAGGAGGTATACCTACTAATGGTATCAGCAGGTGATTTTAAAAACGGCATTACAATGGAAATGGATAATAACATTTATCAGATTCTTGAGTTTCAACATGTTAAACCAGGCAAGGGCGCTGCGTTTGTTAGAACCAAGTTAAGAAATATTAGGAGTGGTGGAGTTACAGAGAAGTCTTTTAGACCAAATGAAAAATTCCCACTAGCACACATTGATAAATCAGAATTCCAATATTTATATTCAGATGGAGAATTCTATCATTTTATGAATACAGAGAATTTTGAACAGATTCAATTAAATGAAGAGAACGTTGGAGATGCACTTAAATTTGTGAAAGAAAATGAGATGTGTAAGCTTTGTTCTTATCAAAATGAAGTATTTGCAATTGAGCCACCATTATTTGTTGAGCTTGAAATAACAGATACAGAACCAGGTGTTAAAGGTGACACAGCACAGGGTGCAACTAAGCCAGCAGTTGTGGAAACAGGCGCAACAGTTTATGTACCACTTTTTGTTAATCTTGGAGATAAAATTAAGATTGATACAAGAACTGGTGATTATTTATCAAGAGCATAATTTTATAAGGAATTGAAAGTCCCCCTCAGAGCTTAGCTCTTGCGGCGGAATATAAAAAAAACCTCAATCTTAGGATTGGGGTTTTTTATTTTCAGATATTGTCTCTGATTGCAGAATATATTATAATATAGATAAGTATAATCCTTTGCCTGCCGAGGTTGAGATAAGAAAGGATTATTATGGAATTTCATGTATTTACTTCTTGTATCAAAGAAATGGTAGAGGCTTTATGCCAAGATACAGATCAGGTTACAATTCAGAAAGTTTTGAAAAATAACACATTGGAATTAGATGGACTTACCATCTTGAAACAAGGAGAAGCAGTTTCTCCAACAATTTATTTGAATGATTTTTATAAAGAATATTTGAATGGAAAGGGATTGCAAGAAATTGTGGATCAGATTATTCAAATAGATAAGACAGGAAGAAAACAGTTTGGGTATCCAATGGAACAATTTCAAAATATTGAATTTATGAAATCCCGTATTGTATATAAGTTAATTAATCAAAGTCGTAACAAAGAACTTTTAAAACAAATTCCTTATAGAAGTTATCTGGATTGTGCAATTGTGTATTATTGTAGTTTTGATAAAATTGACGGACGTTATGCTACAACCCTTATTCGATATGAACATATGAATCAGTGGAATTTAACAGAGCAAGAATTATATGATATAGCGAAGAGGAATACACCTATTCAGCATAAAGCAGAAATTAAGAATATGAAAACAATGCTTTCTGAATTATTTGAAACAGAAGAGCTTCAAGTTGAAACAGAAGAACTGGATGAGATTTTTGCAGAAGATACAGAGATTCCTATGTATGTACTTACAAATCAAGATCGTATTTTTGGGGCAGCTTGTATATTATATCAAGATTGTTTTCACGAATTTCAGAATCAGGGGATTAATTTATATATTTTACCTAGTAGTATTCATGAAGTTATATTGGTTCCTGATTGTAAACAAATTCAGGAAGAAGAACTGATTAAGATGGTAAAGGAAGTAAATGAGACCCAGGTGGAATATGAAGAGGTTCTTTCAGATAATGTGTATTATTATAATTGTAATACAGGAGAGATTCAGATGGTAAATCATTCTAATAGAATGACATCTTATTAATAATAGTTTGAAAGTCCCCCTCAGAGCTTAGCACTTGCGGGGGTATAGTAAGAAAAAGCAGAATCTTAAGGGATTCTGCTTTCTTTTTGGAATATGATATAAGTGCACCTGAAGGGACTCGAACCCCCGACAACCCGGTTCCGGAAACCGGTGCTCTATCCACTGAGCTACAAGTGCAAATTAAGGTATATAGGAACCTTATCTATCATAATATAATACGGGAGTAAACGCAATTATAATTTACTTTCAAGTCGAATTTTGATACAATTATAAAGTTAAATATAAATAGATGGGATGTGCAATATGCAAGAGATCCAAGAAATGAGAATTAATAAATACATAGCTTCCTGTGGCGTATGCTCTAGAAGAGAAGCAGATAGATATATACAAGAAGGTAGAGTTATGATTGACGGAGTTTTGGCAACTACGGGGAGCAAAGTTAAGTCTAATCAGAATGTAACGGTTAATGGAGAAACTATTGTTTTAGAAACAGAGCATAAAGTATATGCTTTGTACAAACCTATTGGTTATATTAGTTCTATGTCAGATGAACAAGGACAGGGCATCAAGGGATTTTTACCATCGGGACTAAGGTTATTTCCAGTGGGACGCTTGGACAAGGATTCAGAGGGATTAATGTTGCTTACAAATGATGGAGATTTGATGAATGGAATCTTAAAAGCATCCAATGGGCATGAAAAAGAATATTTGGTTCAAGTAGATAAAAGTGTGGACCCTTATTTTATCAAAGATATAACAACAGGAGTGTTGATTACCCATGGGTCAACTGGGTTTAAGGTGAAAACAGCACCTTGCAAGGCAACAAGAATTAATCATGAATTTTTTACGATTACATTAATACAGGGTATGAATCGCCAGATACGTCGCATGTGTGGTGAGCTGGAATATAAAGTGTTATCTTTGAAAAGAATTCGTATTATGAATATTGAATTAGGGGATATGAAACCAGGAGAATGTAAAGAAATTGTGGGAAAACAATTAGAAGAATTACAAAATATTGTTAAAGGAATATAATCAATGGATAAGCAAAAAAGAATTAAAGAATTAGTTGCAATTCTAAATCAGGCTGGAAAAGTGTATTATTCAGAGTCTGATGAGATTATGAGTAATTATGAATATGATGAACTATATCAAGAATTAGAACAATTAGAGAAGGAAACAGGAATTCAATTATCTAATTCACCTGTGAATCGTGTGGGATATGAGATATTAAGTGAACTTCCAAAAGAAACACATCGTAGACCAATGCTTAGTCTAGATAAAACCAAATCGGTAGATGCTTTGGCAGAGTTTGCAAAAGACCAAAGATGTATTTTATCATGGAAATTAGATGGACTTACTGTGGTAATTACTTATTCAGATGGGAAACTACAAAAAGCAGTTACCAGAGGAAATGGAATTATAGGAGAAGTTATTACACCTAATGCAAGTAAATTTCAAAACCTTCCGTTAACAATTCCTTATAAAGGGGAGCTTGTGATCAGAGGGGAAGCCATTATCACCTATTCTGATTTTGAAAAAATAAATTTACAAATTGAAAAAATAGAAGATAAATATAAAAATCCTAGAAATCTTTGCAGTGGTTCTGTGCGTCAATTAAATAATGAAATTACAGCCAATAGACATGTTCGGTTCTTGGCTTTTGCATTAATTCAGGCAGAAGGAATTGATTTTGAGAATTCTAGGGACAGGCAATTGTCATGGTTGGAAGAGATGGGCTTTGAAGCAGTGGAAAGAACTTTGGTTACAAGGGAAACTATTGCGGAAACAGTTGCAATGTATGCTTCTAAAGTTAAATCCAATGATTTTCCTTCTGATGGATTGGTTGTGCTTTATGATGATATTAGTTATGGGGAATCGTTGGGATCAACTTCTAAATTTCCACGTAATGCTATGGCTTTTAAATGGGCGGACGAGATTGTAGAGACTGTTCTTCGAGAAATAGAATGGAGTGCATCTAGAACGGGATTAATTAATCCTGTGGCTATATTTGATCCTGTGGAATTAGAAGGAACAACGGTAGCTCGTGCAAGTGTTCATAATATTAGTATTGTTCGTGAATTAAAATTAGGATTGGAAGATCATATTACTGTATACAAAGCCAATATGATTATTCCACAGATTGCAGAAAATCTAACACAGAGCAATTCTTTGGAAATTCCAACTTGTTGTCCGGTATGTGGTGGCGCTACGGAGATTCGTAAAAGTGTAGGAGCGGAGATGCTCTATTGTAGTAATCCAGATTGTCAGGCAAAACATATTAAAAGTTTTGAGCATTTTGTATCTAGAAATGCAATGAATATCGATGGAATATCAGAGCAGACTTTGGAAAAATTTGTTGATCGTGGATTTATAAAAACATTTATAGATTTGTATCATATGGATCGTTATCAAGAAGAACTTGTGAAAATGGAAGGATTTGGTGTAAAATCATATGAGAATATGATTGCTTCGGTGGAAAAGTCCAGAACGACGAATCTAGCCAAGGTACTATATGCATTAGGAATTGCTGGAATTGGACTTGCCAATGCCAAATTAATCTGTAGGCAATATGGATATGAGGTAGATGAGATTGTAAATGCAACAGTAGAAGATTTAATAGAAATTGAAGGAATTGGAGAGGTGCTTGCACAGGCCTTTTATGAATACTTTGCCTTGGAAGATCAAAGGGCTTCTTTTTATGAATTATTAAAAGAATTCCATCTGGAAAAGGAAAGTCGCAATACAGAGTCAACCATAGCAGGAAAGGTTTTTGTAATTACTGGAAGTATGGAGCACTTTGAGAATCGTGATGCTTTAAAAGAGTATATAGAGAGCTTAGGAGCTAAAACAACTGGAGCGGTATCTGCTAAAACGGATTACCTGATTAACAATGATGTTACAAGTAATTCTTCGAAAAATAAAAAAGCCAAGAGTCTTGGTATCCCTATTTTATCAGAAAAGGATTTTATGGAGATTGTGAATGCATAATTCTGTAATAAGCAGAATAGTCGGACATATAGAAAGGATCAAAGATTATGCCAATTAGAACACAAAATGATCTGCCAGCAAAAGCAGTATTAGAGGATGAAAATATATTTGTTATGGATGAATATCGAGCAGTGATGCAGGATATTCGACCTTTGGGTATTGTAATTCTAAATCTAATGCCATTAAAAGAAGATACGGAGGTTCAGCTTTTAAGAGCTTTGTCAAATTCGCCATTACAGATTGATATTGTTTTTTTACAAACTGCTTCTTATACGGCTAAGAATACGCCGGCATCTCATCTAAATCAATTTTATGAGACTTTTGAGAATATAAAAGATAGAAAGTTTGATGGTATGATTATTACGGGAGCGCCTATTGAACATCTTGATTTTGAAGATGTAGAGTATTGGCCAGAATTAACTCAAATTATGGATTGGACAAATACCAATGTAACTTCTACACTTCATATCTGTTGGGGGGCACAGGCTGGTCTATATTATCATTATGGAGTTCGCAAGAGAATGTTGGATCATAAAATATCGGGGATCTATGAACATCATGTAAATAATCGTAAGGTTCCTCTTGTAAGGGGATTTGATGATATCTTTAAGGCACCACATTCAAGAAATACGGAGTCTATTCCAGAGGATATTAGAAAATGTGAGGATCTTATTGTATTAGCAGAGTCAGAAGAAGTGGGTGACTTGATTGTAATGACTAGGGATGGTAAGCATATCTTTGTATTGGGACATCTAGAGTATGATCGCATTACTTTGGATGATGAATATAAAAGAGATCTTGAAAGAGGATTGAATCCGGATATTCCTAAGAATTATTATACGGATGATAATACGGAGACTAGACCGTTGCTTACATGGAGAGCGGCTTCTAATGGGCTGTATTCGAATTGGTTGAATTATTATGTATATCAGGTTAC
>JBFHFI010000058.1:0-12828 GCA_041583675.1 Butyrivibrio sp.
TATTAGGATTTATTTCGTAAATCTCTCGAAATAGGGACATTTGGATTTCAGGAATATCTATCATTCCACGACTTGCTGCTTCTCCAGATTGCAAATAATGTTCTCCCATAGGCATTATTACTAAATCTGAATTTCGAGCAGATTCTAAAGCTTGCTTTCGCATTTGTTCTTGTTCAATCTTTGTATATTTTTCTTGAAAGCTTTTTTTAATTCCTGTTAGAGCAATGTCATTTGGTAAAATAGGGCAACCCTTATGATATTCTGTAGATAAGTCTGAAAACACTTGTTTTGCAGCTGTCCTTAAAGTAATGTTTACATCTTCATTCCCCGTAACAGCCCAAGAACTATTAATAGATTTACTATCTATATAAGGTCCTATAAATGAGATTTTTTCATTTTTATTGATAGGAAGAACATTTTCATTTTTTAATAAGACAAAAGAATGGTTGGCTGCTTTTCTTGCTAAATCCCTATGTTCTTGGCACAACTGAATTTCCTTTTCTTTTTGAACATCTGCATTTCTAAATGGATTTTCAAATAATCCTAATTTATTTTTTAATGCTAAAACCTTCAATACAGCTTGATCAATTGTTTTTTCTTTTACTAGGTTTTTATGAACTAATTCTTCTAGATTTTTCGCATAACTTCCTGACATCATATCAATTTCTACACCACATTCTATTGATTTTAAAGCTGCTTCTAAACCATCTTCTGAAACACCATGGGATATTGTTTCATTAATTGCTGCATAATCCGTAATAAGAATTCCTTGAAACTTCATTTCTTCCCTTAATATTGTATTCATTAACCACTTATTTACAGTAGCAGGAATCCCATTTAAAGAATTAAAAGAAGTCATCACAAAAGCCGCATTCGCTTGAATAGCCGCCTGAAAGGCTGGAAAATAGTATTCCCTTAATGTTTGTTCTGAAAGTTCTACATTATTGTAATCTCTTCCACCTTCTGCACCTCCATAGGCTGCAAAATGTTTTACACAAGCAGCTATTGTTTCAGGGTCTTTTAAATTATCGCCTTGATATCCTTTTACAATTGCCTCAGCAAACAAACTATTTAAAAATGAGTCCTCCCCTGTTGATTCCATAACTCTTCCCCACCTAGCATCTCTAACAAGATCAACCATAGGAGAAAAAGTAACATGTAATCCTGAGACTGAAGCCTCTTTTGCTGAAACCTTTGCACATTCTTTTGCAAGTTCAGGTTCAAAAGTTGCTCCCTGTGCCAAAGGCATTGGAAAAATTGTCATCATTCCATGAATTACATCCATCATAAATAATAATGGAATATGATGAGGCTGATGTTTCATATATTCTTTTTGAATCTTAATAATTTTTTCTGCACTATATATCCCAAGCACAGAACCTGTGTTCTCTATATCTTTTTGTGTAATTCCTAATTCTTTTGCCGGGCCTGAAATAATGGTATCTTTATCATTCATTAAAAAATCTGCTGTTAATTGAGATAGTTGATTTATTTTTTCAGTTAAACTCATAGTTTCTAATAATTCAAGTAATTGATTATATTTCATAAATCTCCTTTCGAAAATATATTTTATAAATAAATTATCTTATTTGTCCATTTCCATAAATAATGTATTTTGTTGTTGTAAGCTGTTTTAAGCCCATTGGACCTCTTGCATGAAGCTTTTGTGTACTTATGCCAATTTCCGCTCCAAATCCGAATTCAAAGCCGTCTGTAAACCTGGTAGATGCATTTACATAAACTGCAGCTGCATCAATCTCATCTAAAAATTTCTGCGCATTATTATAATCCTTTGTAATAATTGATTCTGAATGTCCCGTATTATAGTAATTAATATGCTCAATTGCCTGATCAATATTTTCAACAATTTTAATGGATATAATATAATCTAAATATTCAGTTGCAAAATCTTCTTCCACTGCAAGCTTAAAATCAGAGACAATATTACAAGCATCCTGATCTCCTCTGATTTCAACTTGATGTTGAAATAAACGTTTTGTTATTTTAGGCAAAAATTCTTTAGCAATAGACTGATGAATAACCAAGGACTCACAAGCATTACAGACTCCAATCCTTTGCGTTTTTGCATTTTCAATAATATTTAAAGCCATTTCTTGGTCCGCAAACTCATCCACATAAACATGGCAATTTCCTGTTCCTGTTTCAATAACAGGAATCGTAGATTGATTTACAACTGCTTTAATCAAAGCAGCTCCACCTCTTGGAATCAAAACATCAATATAATTATTTAATTTCATAAATTCCAAAGATACCGCACGGTCAGTGGATTTTATTAATTGAATACAATTAGAATCAAGATTTAACTTTTCCAAGGAATCTTGAATTATTTTCACAATGGCAATATTAGAGTGAATTGCATCACTTCCACCTTTTAATACAACAGCATTTCCAGATTTAAAACATAAACCAAACGCATCCAATGTAACATTTGGTCTAGATTCATATATTATTCCTATAACGCCAATTGGCACTCTTTTTTGACCAATACGTAAACCATTTGGACGTTCATGCATGGAAATAACTTCCCCCACTGGGTCTTCTAATGTAACAATTTGTTGAACCCCCTGACTCATGCCCTGAATTCGGTCTTTATTTAATTCTAATCGATCCAATAATCCTTGACTCATTCCTTTTTTCTTAGATTCTTCCAGATCTATTTTATTTGCCTTTAAAATAAGTTCTGAATTTGCAAGAATTTCATTTGCAATGTATTTAAGTGCTTTATTTTTTTCATTGATGGATAATTTACCCATCATTCTAGATGCTTTTACAGCATTGACACCTATTTGTTCTAATTCAGTCATATTAGTAACCTCCTATTTGGGACTTATAAATTCTGATTCTGTAATAATTAAATTCATTGGAATATCATATTTATCAATTTGCAATTCAGAAAAAATTTGAAACTGAAAAGCAATTCCAATTTTATAACTTTTGCAAAAAGGATGTAAATATTTATCGTAATAGCCTTTTCCATATCCAGTTCTATTTCCATTACGGTCAAATGCAACACCGGGAACCAAAAAAACTGATTTTTCAGTTGGAACAATTAATTTTTTTATATTTGCCTCTGGTTCCATAATATTCATATACCCTTTTTGTAAATCATCAAAAGATTCCACAGTATAAAAATATAAAATAGGACCATGTATTTTGGGAAATGCAACTTTTTTCCCAAGATAAAGGGCTTGTTTAACAATTTCATCAATACAGGGTTCGTTTTTAATACTTTTATATGAAAAAATAATATCAGCCTCTTTAAAATTAGAATTTTCAACGACTTTTCTACATATTTTTTGATTCATTATTTTTAAATCATCTTCTAAAAGAAGTTTACGATAGTTTTGAATTTGATCTCTTGCTTGTTGTTTGGTAATCATAAAATTGCCTTTCTATTGATTTTTAAATAAAATCTGACATATTAAAATCTTCTGATTTATGTGCTAAAAACAACGTGCCTATTTTTTTTCCATCTAATATATCACTAATCACATCCAAATCACAACTATTTGCAATAACCATATCTGTCCCAGATTCTGTTGCTATGGTTGCAGCAGCAATTTTAGCAGACATTCCACCAGTTCCTACATTACTCGCAGCTCCCTTGGCCATTTGCTTGTAAGTTTCATTAATTTCTGGCACTAAATCAATAAATTTTGCTTGTGAATTTTTATTTGGGTCATCTGTAAACAAGCCATCAATATCTGAAAGTAAAATAAGAAGGTCTGCACCAATCATAGCTGATACCAATGCAGATAATTTATCATTATCACCAAATTCAATTTCATAAGTTGCTACAGTATCATTTTCATTTACAACAGGAATTACGCCTAATTCAAATAATTCATGAAATGTATTTTGTGCATTTTTTCGGCTTTCATCATTAAGCATTGTATATTTTGTCATTAAAACCTGAGCAGTTAATTGATTATATTCAGAAAAAAACTTTTGATAAGTCATCATTAAACGACATTGTCCTATTGCAGCACAGGCTTGTTTTTCTGCTAGATTACTTGTCTTTTTTTGTATCCCCACAGCTTGTCTACCTACAGCAATTGCACCTGAAGATACTAATACAACATCTTTACCTTGATTTTTAATGTCACATAAAATACGCACTAATTTATCTAGCTTTTTATAGTTAATATTTCCAGTATGTTCATGCGTAATTGATGAAGAACCTATTTTCACTACAATTTTTTGTTTGTTTTTTAATAATTCTCTATATTTATCCATATTTATCTCACTTTTTTATATTTTAGAATGAAGAAACAATTGATTCTGCTACTTTTAAGCCATCAACGGAGGCAGATGTAATTCCACCAGCATATCCAGCCCCTTCTCCACAGGGGTATATATTTTTATAAGTAATACTTTGTAAAGAATCATCACGCAATATTCGAATAGGAGAAGATGTTCTACTTTCTATACCAGAAAAAACAGCATCTCCACGATTAAATCCATGGATTGATCGTTCAAAAGATGTCATTGCTTCAATAATAGCTTCTGATAAGAACTCAGGTAAGACCTCTCTTAAATTCCCTCCAGTATGTGCTCCAATAATTTGTGGAATAATTTCACCGAAACAAGTGGTTGGAATTCCTTTTTGGAAATCTTCATTTAATTGATATGGAACCATTCCCAATCTATGGATATATGCTGCCTTCTCAAGTTTTTTTTGAAATTCTAAACCTGATAAACTATCAGTTCCTTGAAAATCGTTTTGATCAATTGTTACAATAATAGCACTATTTGCATTTTTTCCATCCCTTTTAGAATAACTCATTCCATTTACACACAAGTGATTCTGTTCTGAAGAGGCATTTACAACATAACCACCGGGACACATACAAAATGAATATACCCCACGATTATATGATGTTTTTGCTGTAATTTTATAATCTGCAACGGGGAACTTTTTAGATTTTATTGTTCCATATGCATTTTGATTAATCATATTTTGTGAATGTTCAATTCTTAATCCGACTGCAAAAGCCTTGGATTCTATTTTAAAATTTTTATCGCGAATCAAAGAAAAGGTATCTCTAGCACTATGTCCTATTGCCAAAACAAGTTTATCACATTCAATATCATAACTATCATTAATTCTAACTGCTTTAATTTGATTTTGCGAAATTTTAATATCTGTTATTTTTGAAAGAAAATGCACTTCTCCACCAAGATTTATAATTTCATTTCTAATATTTTTTACAATTTGTGAAAGAATATCTGTCCCAATATGAGGTTTATTTGTATATAAAATATCTTTGGGGGCTCCAAATTCCACAAAAGTACTTAATATTTTAAAAATCCTTCCAGATTTTTCTTTTACTACAGTATTTAATTTTCCATCTGAAAAAGTACCAGCACCACCTTCTCCAAATTGGACATTTGTATTAAAATCTAATTCTCCAGAATTCCAAAAATGATTTACAATTTTAATGCGATTCTCCACCTGATCCCCTCTTTCGAAGATAATGGGTTTATAACCCGCACGAGCCAAAAAAAGTCCACACATAAGACCTGCGGGACCACTTCCGACTATCACAATTTTAGATTCCAAAGAATAGGAACTTTTGGGAAATTGAAATAAGGTTTCCTTAAGAATCATAATATTAGGGTCTTTTATTTTCTGAATATATGTAGATTCTATTTTATCTTGAAGAACAACATTTACACTATACACAAACATAATATTATCTTTTTTTCTAGCATCAATTGATTTTTTAACAATTCGATAGGTGAATTTTTCTGACGGTTTTAAATGTAATGCTTTTCTAATTTTTGTTTCTATATAATCTTCAGATTGTTGTGTATTTAATTTAATTTGATTAATTCTTATCATTTTACACTCCCGTTGATGAATCTTTTGCAGCATGTTTTCCTGCAACATATCCTGTGGAAAAAGCCCATTGTAAATTATAACCACCACAAATTCCATCTACATCTACTATTTCACCAATCCAATATAAACCATCTGAAATAAGGGATTCCATGGTATTACTATTTATTTCTTTCATAGAAACTCCACCCGCACATACCTGTGCATTGACAAAACCATTGGTATCTGTTGGTGTTACTTTCATTGCTTTTATATTTGAAATTAATTTATTAATTTTTTTGTCCGTAATCAAAGCACAATTATCTTGATAATTCAAATCAGATATTTTCAACAAAACCATTGCTAATTTTTTATTAAATACTCCACAAAGACAATTTAATAAAGATTGTTTTACATTATGATAAAAACAATTTTTTAAAATATTAAAAAGGTCTTTTTTCGTAAAATTAGGCATATAATCAATTGAAATCAAAGGATTTGCTCCTTGATCTAACAATCGTTTTACATGTCTACTAATTTGAAAAACCGGAATTCCTGAAATTCCATACTCTGTTAATTGTAGTTCTCCTTTTTCTGAAATAATTTCATCTTGATTCACTTTAATATAAATTTTTGCATCAATTCTAACACCATGCAATTCTTTGAAATATTTTTCTTTACACTTTAATTGAACAAGTGCTGGAATAGGTTGAATAATAGAATGCCCTAACATAGGCGCAAATACATAACCACTGCCATCAGAGCCTGTCTTAGGCGCACTTTTAGAACCACATGCAATAATTAATCTAGGCGCTTCAAAAACCCCTTGATTTGTCTTTATTCTATAATGTTGATCTATTTTAGTTACTTCAGTCTCTGTATATATCTTAACCTTAAGTAGATCTAATTCCGATAAGAGCGTTTCTAATACAGAAGTTGCTTGTTCTGAATTAGGATATACATATCCATTTCTTTCTTTGGTTAATAAACCCATGTTCGCTAATTCTTGTCGTAATTGAATTGGTGTAAATTCCTGAATTGGTTGAAAAAATTCTGTTGAGGAATCGCAATTATAACATTCTGGATTAATATACATATTTGTTAAATTACATTTTCCATTTCCAGTTGATAGAATTTTTTTTCCCAAACGATTTGTATGTTCAATAATACATACTTTTTTATGTCTTTTGGCTGCAGTAATTGCTGAAAAAATACCAGCTGGACCACCACCAATAACAACAATATCATATTTCATATATTTGTATTTCCTTTATTTTTCATCTCTTGTAATATTTATAGATTGAAGAATTGCTTCTTGATGTTCTTCCATTATAATAGTATCTTCTTTACAAGTATGGTCATATCCCATAAGGTGCAACATACTATGTGCAATTAAAAATGCATATTCTCTTAAAACAGAATGTCCAAATTCCTCTGCTTGCGATTCTACTTTATCAAGTGAAATAACAATATCTCCTAATACTAATTCTCCTGTTTCCGGATTAAAGCAATCATTATTTTCTTCTAAAAAATCAAAAACAGCAGGTTTATTATACTCTACAAGAGGAAAAGATAGAACATCTGTAGAACGATCCATATATCTGAATTCATTATTTATTTCATGAATTCCTGGATTATCTGTTAATGTAAGACTTACCTCTGATTCATAGGGGCATTTTTCATAATCAATAGCTGCCTCTATTACTTTTTTCGCCACCGTTTCATATTCTATTCCAAGATTTTTCGGGTATTCCTGTTCAAAAGAAATTGTCATTTGCCATTCCGCCCTTTCGTTGACTGTTTTTTATAGCTAACAGTGTTATCAGTACTATTTTTTGATTGATGATTTTCGTACTCATCATAAGCTTTTACTATTTTTTGAACCAAAGGATGTCTTACTACATCTTGGCTTGTTAATTTTACAATTCCAATTTCTGAAACATGCTCTAAAACCTTGATTCCAATATCCAGTCCGGACTTAATATGTTTTGGTAGATCTTTTTGTGTTAAATCACCTGTAATAATAACTTTGGACCCAAATCCAATTCTTGTCAAAAACATTTTCATTTGGGCAGGTGTGGTATTTTGTGCTTCATCCAAAATAATATATGCATTATCCAAAGTTCTACCTCTCATATAAGCTAGGGGTGCAACTTCAATTAAACCTTTTTCAGAATTATTTATAAAACTTTCCGCTCCCATTATTTGATATAAGGCATCATATAATGGTCTTAAATATGGGTCTATTTTACTTTGTAAATCTCCAGGTAAAAATCCTAGATTCTCTCCTGCTTCAATAGCGGGCCTTGTTAATATTATTCGATTAACTTCATTATTTTTAAAGGCCTGTATTGCCATTGCCATTGCTAAATATGTTTTTCCTGTTCCTGCTGGACCAACCCCAAAAACAATCATTTTTTTTCGAATCTCATCTATATAATGTTTTTGACCCAATGTTTTGGGTTTAATTGGTTTCCCGTTAATAGTTCTTGCAATAATTTCACTATCAATTTCAACAATTGCTTGAGAATTATCATTCATAGATAAAGCCAATGCGTAATCTACATTTTGCTCTGTAATAATATTTCCTCTTTTTGATAATTCAATTAAATCATTTAAAACTGCGGTTGCTCTTTTGGTGTTAATTGTTCCACCAATAATTTTTAGTTCTGAATCCCGCATAACAATGGTGACCTTTAATGTCTTTTCTAGTTTTTTTAAATATTCATCAAAACTTCCAAATATATTTCTACTATGTTCTACTGGTATATCAATGATACTTTCAACTATGCTCATAGATTATATTCCTTTCGGAGTGATATATTATAATCTATTTTAACACTTTTTATATGGGTTTGAATACATAATTTTAAAATCAATTTTTAATTACAAAATAACAATGCAAAAAGAGACACATTTCTGTGTCTCTCAAATTGGTAAATTAATTATATTTACGCTTTCTTGCAGCCTCTGATTTTTTCTTGCGTTTAACGCTTGGCTTCTCATAATGTTCTCTTTTACGAATCTCCTGTTGAATACCAGCCTTTGCGCAGTTTCTTTTGAATCTACGTAATGCGCTATCCAAAGTTTCGTTTTCTTTAACGATTACATTCGACATTTCACACCTGACCTCCCTCCAGTTGTAGGATTGTGCAAAACAACTGTTTGGGTATTTCCATATTGCACAATATCGATTATATCATATAATTTATATACGTCAATAATTTATTTGATTTTTTTTATTAAATTTGTGTTTTCAAAGTGTCTTTTGCTAAATCAATTGCTTTTTGGATGCCAGAAGGATCATTACCGCCTGCTTGAGCCATATTCGGTCTTCCGCCTCCACCTCCACCAACCATTGGTGCAGCTGCTTTAATTAATTTTCCTGCATGAACTCCTTTTTTCACTAAATCATCAGTTACTGTAATAATCAAACTTACTTTATCAGATCCTTGATTAGATGCCAATACTACAACACCTGTTTGAATTTTTTCTTTAATATCATCTCCTAGATTACGAAGTTCATTCATATCTACTTGATCCAAAGATAATCCCAAAAAATTACAACCCTGTATTACTTCAACCTGATCCAAAACATTACCAAGAGCATCATTTGCCGCTTTGGATTTTAAAGATTCAATCTCACTTGTTAAAGATTTAATTTCTGTTAACAATGTTGAAACTTTATCAGAGACATTTGCTGGGGTCACTTTTAACATTTGAGCAATTGCATTGTATTTGGATTCTAAATCATTATAATACTCAAAGACCGCTGAACCTGTTAAGGCTTCGATACGTCTAACTCCTGCCGCAATTCCTGATTCTGACAATATTTTAAATGCTAAAATTGTTCCAGTATTTTTTACATGAGTTCCACCACAGAATTCTTTTGAAAAATCACCCATAGATACAACTCTAACAGTATCTCCATATTTTTCACCAAATAATGCTTTCGCTCCTGTTTTTTTAGCCTCTTCAATTTTTAATACTTGTGTATTAACATCCAAAGCTTCAGCGATTTTATCATTTACAATTTTTTCCACTTTTGTAATATCTTCTTCTGTCATAGCTGAAAAATGTGTAAAATCAAAACGCAATCTATCTGAGGATACCAAAGATCCTGCTTGCTCTACATGAGTTCCAAGAACAGTCCTTAACGCTTCTTGCAATAAATGTGTTGCACTATGATTTTTAGCAGTATCATTTCTTTGTGTTGGGTCCACCTGTAAAGTTACATGATTTCCAACTTCAAATGCACCTGTAATCACTTCACCAATATGACCAAATTTATTTCCCTTTAATTTCACAGTATCTTTTACTTTGAAAATAGAATCTTTGTAAATGATATTTCCAATATCACCTTGCTGTCCACCCATTGTTGCATAAAAAGGAGTTTCTTTAACAATAATCGTACCTAAATCTCCTTTTAAAAGGGTATTTACAAGCTCATTTTCTGTTGTAAGAACTGTTATTTCTGAATCATAAGATAAATAATCATAACCAACAAAATCTGTTGTAATTTTTGTATCTATTTCATCATATATTGTTGAATCCGCACCCATATAGTTGGTTTCCTTACGGGCACCTCTGGCTGTTTCTTTTTGTAATTTCATAGCTTTATGAAAACCTGTCATATCAACGGAAAGTTGTTTTTCTTCTAAAATCTCTTGTGTTAAATCAATTGGGAAGCCATAAGTATCATATAATTTAAACGCATCTTCTCCTCTAAGTTCTTTAGATGAAGTTTCATTTAACTGGGCTACCATATCTCCAAGAATAACCAATCCTTGATCAATTGTTTTGTTGAATTTTTCTTCTTCTGTTGTAAGAACTTTAAGAATATATTCTTGTTTCTCACCTAACTCTGGATATCCATCTTTACTGGAATCAATAACTGTTTTTGCCAACTTTGCAAGAAACAATCCTTGAATTCCTAATAAACGTCCATGTCTAGCTGCTCTTCTTAAAAGTCTTCTAAGTACATATCCTCGTCCTTCGTTAGAAGGAATAATTCCATCTGAAGCCATAAAAGTAACTGAACGAATATGATCCGTAATTAATCGAATAGAAACATCGTGATTTGCATCTGTTTGGTAGGTAACTTTTGCTAAATCACAAATATGATTACGAATTTCCTTCATGGTATCAATATCAAAGACCGAATCCACATCCTGCACTACAACTGCCAAACGTTCAAGCCCCATACCTGTATCTATATTTTTATTTTTAAGTTCTGTATAATTTTGATGACCATCACTTTCAAATTGGGTAAATACATTATTCCATACTTCCATATAACGATCACATTCACATCCAACTTTACAAGTTTCTTTACCACAACCATATTTCAGGCCTCTATCATAGTATATTTCAGAGCATGGTCCACATGGACCTGCGCCATGTTCCCAAAAATTATCGCAATCTCCATTTTCATCTCTTTCAAATCTGGTAATTCTATCAGCTGGAACACCAATATCATTTACCCAAATATCAAATGCTTCTTCATCTTCAAAATATATAGAAGGATATAATCGGTCTGCATCCATACCAATTACTTGTGTTAAAAATTCCCAAGACCAAGCAATGGCTTCTTTTTTAAAGTAATCTCCAAAAGAAAAATTACCTAACATCTCAAAAAAAGTAAGATGCCTTGCGGTCTTACCTACATTTTCTATATCTCCTGTCCTAATACATTTCTGACAGGTTGTAATTCTATTTTTTGGTGGTATTTCTTGTCCTGTAAAATAAGGCTTTAATGGAGCCATTCCTGCATTGATTAATAGTAAACTATTATCATTATGAGGGACAAGGGAAAAACTATTCATTTTTAAATGATCTTTACTCTCAAAATATTCAAGATATTTCTTTCTTAATTCGTTCACGCCATATGAATGCATGACAATCCTCCTGTAACACTCTATTATTCTTCTGTTTCTGTATTTTCCATAGATTCTAATGGTTGATTATTTAGTTCCTGCATAGCTAATTTTTCCTTGTGTCTTTTGCTTAGCTTGCTACCAAGATAAATTGCAAGGACAATGACACCTATGGATACAATATATCTAATAATTTCAAAAATAAAATCTCCTACTAATGTTAAGATTTCACCTATTATCATAATTAAACCTCCCATAATCTATAAAATATACGCTCATCGTAGCACAATCATCAATCAATTTCAAGAACAACATCATCTATCAAATCTCCACTATCAGCGGCTGAAGTTGCTAGATAATCACAACGTTCATTTTGTGGATGATTGGCATGTCCTTTTACCCATTCAAACGTAACAGAATGCATCTCTTTTGCTTTTAACATTCGTTTCCATAAATCTATATTTTTAACAGGTTCATTTTTTCCTCTTTTCCATCCCTTTGCAATCCAAGAATCAATCCAATGTTTGTTAAAGGCGTCTACCACATATTTAGAATCTGAATATAAAATAACGGAACAAGGTTGTTTTAATGCTTCTAATCCAACAATTGCGGCCATAAGTTCCATTCTATTATTGGTAGTCTTAACATATCCTTGAGATAATTCTTTTTCATGTAAAATTCCCTGGTTATCCGTATATTGTAATATTGTACCATAGCCACCAGGTCCGTCTGGATTCCCCCTGGCAGAACCATCTGTATATATTTTCACTTCCATATTATTTACCACTTTCCAGTTTTTATAAATTGATTTGCTCGTTGTTCTGCATTTACTATCATATCCTGATCATATCCAATTACATCCAAAAGTTTTATTGCATTTCTTGAATTTGCTCGCCCTTCAAATAACACATACGAAAATATAATTTCAGAATTTATAATATTTTCTGTAAAATGATAATTTGAATATATATTTTCAAGAATATATGTTAATTCAATATCATGGGTTGCTGCAAAACATAAGGTTCCAGTATTTGCTAGATCCGTTAGAATTTCTGAAGAGGCTGCAATACGTTCAATCGTATTGGTTCCACGTAATACTTCATCAATAAA
>JBFHFI010000059.1:0-12529 GCA_041583675.1 Butyrivibrio sp.
AATTTTAAGTATTTCTATGATTATTCCGTTAATAGCGGCAATTGTTAACACAGAATTACTTATAAAATATAAGGTGGTAGTCTCTATTTTTTCGTTTTTTGGATTACATAGCGAGAAAAATATGATGATTGGATTATCAGTTGGATTTGCGATTGTTATAATTCTTAAAAATCTTGTGATCTACCAGATGGAAAAAGCAAAGAAATATTTTATTATCAAAGGATGTAATGAAACTTCAAAAAGATTATTTGGAATCTATATAACAAGACCATATGTATATTATCTTAACTACAATTCAGGAGAAATTATAACAGTTATAAATATATTAGTAGAAAAAGTATATTCACTTTTACAAGATATCTTAACGCTGATATCTAAAGTGATTGTTGTGATTGCATTGGTAATTGTTATGATTATTGTAGATTGGAAAGTTTCAATTTTTTTATTGGTGATATTTGTTGGCATGACATTTGTTCTATATATTACAATGTTTAAAAAAGATGAAGCAATTGGAGAACAAGTCACAAAATGTACTGTTAAAATGATGGATATTGTAAATCAATCTGTAAATGGTATAAAGGATATAAAAGTTTTACATAGAGAAAAATATTTTGTGGATAAGTATTCTAGATATAGTAATAGAACATTTCGTCTTCAAAAGAGAAAATTTGTCTATGATACTGCCCCAAAGCATATTTCAGAAGTGGTGGTTTCAGTAGCAATTGCGTTATATATTACAGTGTGTATTGTGACGGACCAAAATTTAACAGAGATTATAATTGGTATGTCAGCAGTATCTATAGCTGTTGTAAGAATTGTTCCATCGGTTAATAGTATTAATGGATGTATTAATCGAATTATGTATAACAAACCAATGTTGTTAAAAATAAGTAGTGAAGTAATTAATGATATTAATTCAAAATCTAAAATTAATTTTGAAAAAAATCCAGAGGCTGTAGTATTAAATGAACAAATAGAATTTGATAATGTTAGTTTTATGTATCCAGATGGTAGTGAAAATATAATTCAAGATATTTCCTTGAAAATAGAAAAAGGAGAAAAGATTGGGATTGTAGGGGCTTCCGGAGAAGGAAAAACAACATTTGTAAATGTGCTACTTGGATTTTTAGAACCAAATAAAGGAACTATAAAAGTAGATGGTAAAAACATACAAGATAATATCAGGGGTTGGATGAGTAATATCGGATATATACCACAGATGATATTTTTGGTAGATGATACAATTAAAAATAATATTATTTTTGGAAACAAAGAATCATCGGATCTTCAGATATGGGAAATTTTAAAAATTGTTCAAATGGACAAGTTTGTACAAAACCTAGAAAATGGATTGGATTCTTATATAGGAGAAAATGGAATACGACTATCAGGTGGACAGCGTCAAAGAATTGGGATAGCAAGAGCAATATTTAATAATCCGGATATTTTAATATTGGATGAAGCAACAGCAGCATTGGATGATGAAACAGAGAAAGAAATTATGAATGAGATATATAACTTGAATTTGAATAAAACAATTATTATTATATCTCATAGACTAACAACTTTAAATGGATGTAATAGAATCTACAGAGTTGAAGATGGTAAAATTGGAATAGACATTGTTAATGAGATTTAATGGGGAGGACTTTCTTTAAAAAAGAGAGTCCTTTTTTGTGGAATGAACCAAAAACGAAACAATATGTGAATGTTTAGTTAAAAATACAATAAATCAAAACTATATGAAAAAGACAAAAATTTTATTAAAAGATACTATTTGAATGATAAATAAATATAATGTATGTAGAAAAGAGACAATATAATATATTTTCTCTTTTACATTAAAAATATAATAAAAAAACCTTATAAAATGATGCTGGGATGAAACTTTGTACGGGAATAAAAACTAGTAAAAATTGCACTAATATTGTATAATATCTAAGTGGAGTTTCATGAAAATGAAAGGACCGAGGGTGATATGAAAACAATTCTTGCTGTTGATGATAGTATCATCAATCTTAAGTCAATCAAGAGATTATTATCAGATAAGTATAAAGTGATTGCGGTTAGTTCTTCATCAGATGCATTTGCCTATTTAGAAAATGCACAACCATCATTAATCTTGTTAGATATTATGATGCCAGATATGGATGGGTTTGAAATGATGAATGTACTTAAAGCTGATAAGCGCTTTATGAATATTCCGGTTATATTTTTAACCGCAGATAATGATAAGGAAAAAGAAGTAAGAGGGTTTAGAATGGGAGCAATGGACTTTATTGTAAAACCATTTGAGCCTGATATTGTTATGAGCAGAATTGACAAAACAATTGAACTTGAAAGCTTAAGGCATAATTTAGAAGCAGAAGTAAGAGTAAAAGCAAAAGAGATTGAAAATATCACATTGCAGTCGATTGCAGCAGTAGCAAACACTGTAGACTCAAAGGACAAATATGCAAAAGGACATTCAGTAAATGTAGCAGAAATTTCAGAAGAAATTGCAAAGCGTCTGAAATGGAATGCTGACCGAATTACGAACTTACATTATATTGCATTATTGCATGATATAGGTAAGATTGGGATTCCAGATAATTTGTTTAATAAGCAAACTAAGTTTACGAAAGAAGAATGGGATTTAATCAGGCAACACACAATAATGGGAGCGGATATATTAGAAAATATTTCAATTGAAAAAGCAGCAGTTGGAGCGAAATATCATCATGAATGGTTTGATGGGAATGGTTACAATGAAGGTTTATCAGGAGAGAATATTCCAATTGAAGCAAGAATAATTGCTGTGGCAGATGCCTATGATTCTATGGTTAATGATCGGTCCTATAGAAAACGTTTATCAGATGAGGATATTTTGCAAGAATTAATATCGGGAAAGGGTAAACAATTTGATCCAGAGATTACAGATGTTATGTTAGAAATGTTAAAGGAAGGATTTCAGCTTCCGTCTAATTTGGAAGAGAAAATGGTTGCTAACAACGGTATTATTAGTGATAGCGCTTCTCTCTTGCGAAAAGTAATGACAGAATATGCAGTAGAGGCTCAAAATGAGGCGAACAGAGACCCACTCACAGGATTATGGAACAGAAAATACACATCATTTGAAGTGAATAGAAAATTATCACAACCACAGGCAACAGGTGTAGCATTTATGGTAGATATAGATAATTTCAAGGGAATTAATGATAATTACGGACACATTTTTGGTGATGATATTCTTATCAAGATTTCAAAAGTAATATCAGAAATTGTTAGACAGAATGATATAGCCTGTCGAATTGGTGGAGATGAGTTTTTTTTGTATTTTAATAATGTAGATAGTCCTGAGACAATTCAAATACTTGCAACTAGACTTATTAATGCACTTAATGAAAAAGTAAAGTACCCAGACAAGACAAGAGGCGCTGCAGCTAGTATTGGTATAGCAGTAGCTCCCAAAGATGGTAATGATTTTGAAGTACTTTATGCTAAAGCAGATAAGGCGCTATATCACGCCAAAAATAATGGTAAAAATATATACCATTTTTTTAGCAATGAAACAAATAATTACGTTGGGTCGGACAGTATAAAGGAAGATTTATACTATATTCGACAAATGCTAAGCGAAGAAGAACCAATTCAAGGATCCTATTATGTTGAATACGAAGGATTTAAAAATATTTCCAGATTTATAAGAAGAAGTGTTGAGCGAAGTGACCGTCACGTTGCATATATCCTTTTTACAATTACAGGAAATGGAGGAGTGGTTCCTCCAATTGAAAATCTACAGAACAATATTGCATGGTTAGAAGATGCAATAAAAGAATCTCTGAGAATTGGAGATGTTGCAACAAGATATTCTAGTACACAGATGGTTGTTATTTTAATGGATGCAAATCCAGAGAATACTCAAATGGTCGCAAATAGAATATTTTCAGATTTTATACAAAGACTTTCAGATGGATCAATTGAACTTCACTATGATATTCAACAGCTTAAAATTAACGACAAGGATAGAAAATAGAAAAGGTTGTTATTTATTTAACTTAGTATTATAATAATTGCTATCAATACGCCGACAATCTTGTAATGAGAAAAAATGTTGGCTGTTAAAAATAATTAGGAGGAAATTCAAAAATGGCAAGAAAAATGAAAACAATGGATGGAAATAATGCCGCAGCACATGTATCTTATGCATATTCAGATGTAGCAGCAATTTATCCAATTACACCATCTTCAGTTATGGCAGAATGTGCTGACGAATGGGCAACTCAAGGAAGAAAAAATATTTTTGGACAAGAAGTACAACTTACAGAAATGCAATCTGAAGCAGGAGCAGCAGGGGCAGTTCATGGTGCTCTTTCAGCTGGAGCGTTGACAACTACATTTACAGCATCACAAGGTTTATTACTTATGATTCCTAATATGTACAAAATAGCTGGAGAACAATTACCATGTGTAATCGATGTTTCAGCACGTGCAGTTGCTTCACATGCACTTAGTATTTTTGGAGATCATTCAGATGTATATGCATGTCGTCAAACAGGATTTGCGATGTTATGTTCATCAAGTGTACAAGAAGTAATGGATATTACACCAGTTGCACATTGTGCTACAATCGAAGGAAAAGTTCCATTTGTTAATTTCTTTGATGGTTTCCGTACTTCACATGAAATTCAGAAAATCGAAACATGGGATTATGAAGATTTAAAAGAGATGGTTGATTTAGATGCTATTAATGCATTTAGAAGAAATGCACTTAATCCAGAGCATCCAGTTCAGAGAGGATCTGCACAGAACCCTGATATTTTCTTCCAAGCAAGAGAAGCTGGAAACGGATATTATAATGCGTTACCTTCTGTAGTTGAAAAATATTTTGGAAAAGTAAATGAAAAACTCGGAACTAACTATGGTTTATTTAATTTCTACGGAGCTCCAGATGCAGAAAGAGTTATTGTTGCTATGGGATCTGTATGTGAAACAATTGATGAAACTGTAGATTATATGTTAGCAGCAGGAGAAAAAGTTGGTGTTATAAAAGTTCGTCTATTCAGACCTTTTAGCGTTAAACATTTACTTGAAGTAATGCCTAAAACAGTTAAATATATCTCAGTACTTGATAGAACAAAAGAGCCAGGATCACTTGGAGAACCACTTTACCTTGATATGGTTGCAGCTCTTAAGAATACAGAATTTGATGCAGTACCTATTTTTTCAGGTCGTTATGGACTTGGATCAAAAGATACAACACCAGCTCAGATTATTGCTACATTTAACAATACTACAAAGAAAGAATTCACAATTGGTATTGTAGATGATGTTACAAATCTTTCACTTGAAGTTGGACCAGCACCTGTTACTTCACCAGAAAGTATTACAAGTTGTAAATTCTGGGGTCTTGGAGCAGATGGTACTGTTGGTGCTAACAAGAACTCAATTAAAATCATTGGTGATCATACAGATATGTATGCTCAAGCTTACTTTGATTATGATTCAAAAAAATCTGGTGGTGTAACAATTTCACATCTTAGATTTGGAAAAGATAAGATTCATTCAACATACCTTATTAATAAAGCTGATTTTGTGGCATGTCATAATCCTGCATATATCCGTAAATATAATATGGTTCAGGATCTTAAAGATGGTGGAACTTTCCTTCTTAACTGTGATTGGGATTTAGAAGCACTTGATAAAAATCTTCCAGGACAAGCAAAGAAATATATGGCTGATCACAATATCAAATTCTACACAATAGATGGTATTAAACTTGGCGAAGAAACAGGTATGGGAGCTCGTATTAATACAATACTTCAGGCAGCTTTCTTTAAACTTGCAAAAATCATTCCTCAGGATGATGCTGTTAAATACATGAAAGATGCAGCAACAGCAAGTTATATGAAAAAAGGTGAAGACGTTGTTAAAAAGAACCATAAAGCAATCGATGCCGGAATTGAAAGTGTTGTTGAAGTTAAGATTCCAGATAGCTGGAAAAATGCAGATAACGAAGCTTTATTTGAAAAAGCAACAGGAAATAGAACAGATGTTGTTGATTTTGTAAATAATATCCAGCATGCAGTTGTTGCACAGGAAGGTAATAGCTTACCAGTATCAGCATTTAAAGAGTATGCAGACGGAAGTACTCCATTAGGAGCTTCAGCATATGAAAAACGTGGTGTTGCTACAACAGTTCCAAAATGGGATCCAGAGAAATGTATTCAGTGTAACTTCTGTGCATACTCATGTCCTCATGCAGTAATTCGTCCAGTTGCATTAACAGAAGAAGAAGCAGCGAACGCACCTGCAGGAATGAAATTAACAGATATGACTGGTGTTCCAGGAATGAAATTTGGTATTGTTGTTTCAGAATTTGATTGTATGGATTGTAAAGCTTGTGCTACAGTATGTCCAGCAAAAGAAAAAGCACTTGTTATGGAAAGATTCGATCCAAGTGATACAACACAACAAGAGGCATTTAACTATGCACTTTCATTACCAGAAAAACCAGAAGTATTTAACAAATTTAAAGATACATCAGTAAAAGGAAGCCAGTTTAAACAACCTCTTCTTGAATTCTCAGGAGCTTGTGCAGGATGTGGAGAAACTCCTTATGCTAAGTTAATTACACAGTTATTTGGAGATAGAATGTACATTGCGAATGCAACAGGATGTTCTTCAATCTGGGGTAACTCATCACCTTCAACACCTTATACAGTTAATGCAGCAGGAAAAGGTCCAGCTTGGAGTAATTCACTCTTTGAAGATAATGCTGAATTTGGTATGGGAATGCAACTTGCTCAGACAGCTTTAAGATCTGGCTTAAAAGCAAAAGTTGAAGAAGTAATTGAAACAACAACAAAAGCTGGTGTAAAAGCAGCAGCAGAAGAATATCTTTCAACATTTAGAAATGGTGCGTTAAATGGTACTGCTACAAATAATTTAGTAGAAGCATTGGGCGAAGAATCAACAGATGTTGCAAAAGAGATTTTAAAAGACAAAGATATGTTATCTAAGAAATCACAATGGGTATTTGGTGGTGACGGATGGGCATACGATATTGGATTTGGTGGTCTTGATCACGTAATCGCTAGTGGTAGAGATATCAATATTTTCGTATTTAACACAGAAGTTTATTCAAATACAGGTGGACAGTCTTCAAAAGCTACACCAACTGGTGCAGTTGCTGAATTTGCTGCAGCTGGTAAAGAAATGAAAGCAAAAGATTTAGCAGGAATTGCTATGAGTTACGGATATGTATATGTTGCTCAAATCGCAATGGGAGCTGATAGAAATCAGTGTATCAAAGCAATTGCAGAAGCAGAAGCTTATCCAGGACCATCACTTATTATTGCTTATGCACCATGTATTAATCATAGTATCAAACAGGGATTATCACATGCACAGGTAATTGAAAAGAATGCTGTTGAATCAGGATATTGGAATTTATTTAGATTTAATCCATCACTTAAAGAAGAAGGAAAGAATCCATTCTCACTTGATTCAAAAGCACCAAAGACAGAATATAGAGACTTTATTATGAATGAAGCTCGTTATGCTCGTCTTGCGAAAGCAAACCCAGAAAGAGCTGAAAAACTCTTCGAGTCAGCTGAAAAGAATGCAAAAGATAGATATGAATATCTTACAAAATATAGCAGACTTTTTGAATAAGAATTAATAAAAAACACCTTTTGGGATTTATCCTAAAAGGTGTTTTTTTATTATAATAAATGAGAGATTGAAAAAGGATGTATTGCAAAAAAAATTTAGTTAGATTACAATACATAGTATAAATAGTAGGAGGTATCTAAGGTGCCAGAAGAACAAAAAATAGTTGAAAAAAAAGCGAAACTTAATATTAAATATTTAAAACTTGGTATGACTATATTTTTTGTGATCGCTGGGAGCATAATTTTTTATTTTTGGTTTTTTAAATCAAATACTTTATTTGATTTTATAAAAGAAGTTTGGGCCAACTTAACACCTTTTATTGTTGGAGGAGTTTTATCTTATTTACTAAAGCCTATTTGTGTAGTATTTGAAAGTTGGACATCTGTATGGCTGCGTAAAATGAAAAATAGAAGAAGAGCAGCGAGAGTTGGACAAAATATAAGTGTAACATTAACTTTATTATTATTTCTTTTGGCATTATATGTAATTTTTTCTGCAATTTTGCCTCAAGTAACAGATAGTATATATGTCTTAATTAATACGGCACCAGAAACAATTGAAAACTTTATAAATTGGTTACAAGAATTATCAAGCCATAATAAAGAGATACAATCTATGGTGGAAAATCTTTACTTAACGTGGGGAAATTCTTTAGAGGATTGGATTGGTAATTTTTTAAAGGCCAATAATGATGAAGTTATGCTTGGAATCACAAAAAGTGTTGTAGGTGCATGGTCAATTGTTAAGAATATTTTAATTGGATTTATTTCCTGTATTTATATATTGGGCCAAAGAAAAAAACTTTCAAAACAAGGTAAAATGATAATTTACAGTATGTTTAGAGAAAGATGGGCTGATAAGATAATAGAAGAAATAAAATATGCGGATAAAATGTTTAGTGGATTTATTAATGGTAAAATTATTGATTCAATTATAATTGGTATAATTACTTTTTTTGTAACGAGCATTTTTAAAATTCCTTATGCGATGTTAATAAGTGTTATAATTGGAATTACAAATATTGTTCCTTTTTTTGGTCCATATATTGGAGCGGTTCCCACAGCGTTTATAGTATTAATGGTAGATCCAGTGAAATGTCTTTATTTTATAATTATTATTGTTATTATTCAACAATTTGATGGAAATGTTTTAGGACCGAAAATTTTAGGGAATAGTACGGGATTATCCAGTTTTTGGGTTTTATTTTCTATTATATTCTTTGGAGGAATTTTTGGTTTTATAGGAATGCTAATAGGAGTTCCTTTATTTGCTGTTTTATATGATATTGTCCGACAGTTGGTAAATGAAGGACTAAGGAAAAAAAATCATCCGGATATTTTAGAAGAATATCAAGAGATACGAAGAGAAGAAATAGAATATTTAAAAAGAAAAAGAATTAATGCTTTTAAGATAGATAGATTAAAGGAAAAATTCAAAAAAAATAAATCAAAAGAATAGGTTAAAAATCAGAATGTAGTAAAGTACATTCTGATTTTTTGTAAGAAATGATAGTAGAAAAAGTGAACTATTAATGCTATAATATTTTTGGCTAATTAGAAGTATCGGGCAGAATCATAAGATGGGAGCGAAATATGAAAACAAGAATAACCGAATTGTTAGGAATAGAATACCCAATTTTACAAGGTGGAATGGCATGGGTTGGAGAAAGCCATCTTGCAGCCGCTGTTTCTAAGGCGGGAGGATTTGGTATTATTGGATCAGCTACAGCGCCAGCTGAAGTTGTACATAAAATGATTCGTGAAATAAAAGAAGAAACAGACAAACCTTTTGGCATAAATATTATGTTGATGAGTCCATATGCAGATGAAGTCGCACATCTTGCAGCTGAAGAAAAAGTAAAAGCAGTAACAACAGGAGCAGGAAATCCGGGAAAGTATTTACAATTATGGAAACAAGCAGATGTAAAAGTTCTCCCTGTAGTAGCTTCTGTGGCAATGGCTAAAATGATGCAAAAAGGAGGCGCCGATGGAGTAATTGCAGAAGGAAGCGAATCCGGAGGACATATTGGAAGCATTACAACCATGGCATTATTGCCACAAGTAGTTGATATATTAGAAATACCTGTTATAGGGGCTGGAGGAATAGGAGATGGTAGAGGCATGGCTGCAGCATTTATGTTAGGAGCAGAAGCTGTGCAACTGGGAACAAGATTTTTAGTGGCAGATGAATCCATATGTCATTCGAATTATAAAGATAAAATCATCTCATCAAAGGATATTGATTCTCAGGTTACGGGAATGAGTACGGGGCATCCGGTAAGATTAATTCGTAATAAAATGACCAAAGAATATTTACGACTAGAAAAAGAAGGAGCAACATTAGAGGAACTTGAACTTATGACAGTGGGTTCCTTAAGAGATGCTGTAGTTAATGGTGATATTATAAATGGAAGTATTATGGCAGGACAGATTGCGGGTATCATAAGAAAAAAGCAAAGTTGTAAAGAAATAATGGAAGAAATGATGTTAGAGACACAAGATTTATTTGCAAATGCATCAAAGAGAATATAGGGGGAATCAATGTTAGGAATCAAAGAAATACAAGAAATAATACCACACAGACATCCATTTTTGCTGATTGACTGTATTGAAGAATTAGAACCAGGGATCAAAGCGATTGGATATAAGAATATATCTTATGGAGAGTATTTTTTTGCGGGACATTTTCCACAAGAACCAGTTATGCCAGGAGTACTTATAATAGAAGCTTTGGCACAAACAGGGGCTGTTGCGGTATTAAGTTTGCCAGAAAATAAAGGTAAAATAGCTTATTTTGCAGCAATTAAAAATTGTAAATTTAAAAGAAAAGTTATTCCAGGAGATAAATTAAAATTAGAATGTGAAATAATTAAGAAAAAAGGTCCGATTGGAATAGGACAAGCAGTGGCTTCTGTGAATGGAGAAGTAGCAGTGGTAGCAGAACTAACTTTTTCAGTTAGTTAATGGTAAGAAGAAAAGAGGTGGGAGATGAGAGAGTTTCAAATTATCACAGATACAAATTCGGATTTACCCAAAAAATATGTAATGGAGAAAAAAATACTGCAAATACCTCAATATACATTGTTAGAGGGTATAACTTATGAAGGAGCAGAAGGAATAGATCCTGTATATTTTTATGAAAAAATGGCAAAAGGCGTAGAGCCACAATCTCAAGCAATTAATCCAATGGTTGCAGAGGAAACATTTAGAAAAGTACTTGATCTTGGAAAAGATATTTTGTATATAAGCTTTGCTTCAACTTTAAGCGGAAGTTATAATACTGCGATGATGGTTGCAAATAATTTATCAGAAGAATATACACAGGCAACAATAAAAGTTGTTGATTCAATGTCTGCATCTTTATCAGAGGGATTACTGGTAATGAAAGCAATTGAAATGCAAGAAGCAAATCGTACATTATTAGAAATCGAGGAGTGGCTAGAGAAATATAAGTTTAACGTGGTTACTATGTTTACAGTGGATGATCTTCATCATTTGCAAAGAGGTGGAAGAATTTCAAAAACAACAGCAGTGGTTGGCTCCGTTATTAATATAAAACCAATTTTGAACTTAACGAAGGAAGGTCTTATTAAACCAGCAGGAAGTGTTAGAGGAAGAAAAAAATCTATTCATACGTTAATAGATACGATGGAAGAAAAAATGACAGAAGAATGGGTTAAATATAACTCGACTGTTGTAATTATGCACGGAAATTGTATAGAGGATGCAAATAAGGTTGCAAAAATGGTAAAAGAAAAATTTAATATTAAAAATATAGTTATCAATGATATCAATCCAAGTATAGGAGTTCATTCAGGACCAGGAGCCCTTGTGCTTTCATTTTTCGGAACTGAGCGCTAAAAGCTTTATTTAAAAAGAAAATAGGTGATAACGCTTTACAAAATGGTGTTTTTATTGTAGGATACATCATATCAAAATTATGGAGGAAAGATTATGAAAAAGATTTTAAGTTTATTATTAGTTGTCGTAATGATGTTTTCATTAACAGCATGTGCATCAGACGATTCTAGTAGTTCAACAAGTGCATCAGACGATACAACGACTACAGCAGAAGATATGACTGAAGATGAAGGTTCTGCAGTAGATGACATTAAGGTAGGATTTATCTTTGTTGGAGATGAAAATGAAGGATACACATATGCACATTATGAAGGAGCAATGGAAATGGCTACAGCTCTTGGACTCTCAGACGATCAGGTTATTATTAAATGGAATGTACCTGAGTCATCTGAAGCATATGATGCAGCAGTAGATCTTGCAGATCAAGGATGTGATATAATTTTTGCAAATAGTTTTGGACATGAAGATTTTATGCTTCAAGCCGCAGCAGAATATCCAGAAATAGAATTTTGTCATGCAACAGGATATCAGGCAGCAATTGAAGGATTATCTAATTTCCATAATTATTTTACAGCTGTTTACGAATCACGCTATGTATCAGGTGTAGTTGCTGGTATGAAATTAAATGAAATGATAGCAGATGGAACAATTACTGCAGATGAAGCAAAAATGGGTTATGTTGGGGCATATCCATATGCAGAAGTTATGTCAGGATTTACATCATTCTATTTAGGTGTAAAATCTGTATGTGAATCTGCTACAATGGAAGTGACTTATGTTAGTAGTTGGGCAGACTTTGAACTTGAAAAAGCAGCAGCAGAATCATTGATTGCAGATGGATGTGTATTGATTAGTCAGCATTCAGATACAACAGGTGCAGCAACAGCATGTGAATCTGAGAATGTACCTATTGTTGGATATAATATTAGTATGATTGAGGCAGCTCCTACAACAGCACTTACTTCAGCTTCTATTAACTGGGAACCATATTATGCATATGCAGTTCAGAGTGT
>JBFHFI010000060.1:0-12481 GCA_041583675.1 Butyrivibrio sp.
GAAAAGCTGAAAGCATAGGAGATCAGGCATTTGCTGATATTTTAGGAATTTTAAAAGTTGGAATGAGTGAAATTGAAGTGGCAGCAGAATTAGAATATTTTATGAAAAAACATGGCGCAGAAGGATTATCTTTTAATACAATTGCCGCATCAGGTAAGAATTCTGCATTGCCCCACGCAACACCTTCGGATAAACTTTTAGAAAATGGCGACTTTTTAACAATGGATTTTGGATGTACTTATCAAGGATATTGTTCTGATATGACAAGAACAGTTGTAATGGGAAAAGCAACGGAGGAACAAAAAGAAATCTATAATACAGTATTAAAAGCACAACTTGAAGCTATGAAATATATTAAAAGTGGAGTAAGAGGATCGGATATTCATAAGATTGCATCTAAGGTAATTGAAGATGCAGGATATGGAAAATATTTTGGTCATGGACTTGGTCATAGTGTTGGCCTATATGTACATGAGAATCCTAGATTTTCACCTTTGGATGATTCTATGATTTTACAAGGAACAATTGAAACAGTGGAACCGGGTATTTATATACCAGGACTTGGTGGTGTAAGAATAGAGGATATGATTGTTATTACAGAGGATGGATTTGAGAACTTTACAAATTCTCCAAAAGATTTAATTGAAATATTTTAAAGGGTTTTTGATTTTTACGTAGAATATATAAGTGTACCCATATACCACTGGTGAATTACTAGTGGTATTTTAATTAGTTTGAAATCGAGGAAATATGGAGATACGTAAGACTCAAGAAAAGTGGGAACAAGAATATTTAAGTGAATATGCATCAAAAAGTTGTGAATCCGAGGGACGAGATAAAAAAGAACCAGAATGTGATATAAGAACCGTTTATCAAAGAGACAGAGATAGAATTTTACATTGTAAATCTTTTAGAAGATTAAAACATAAAACACAGGTTTTTTTATCACCAGAGGGGGACCATTATAGAACTAGATTGACACATACATTGGAAGTGTCTCAAATTGGAAGAACCATAGCAAGAGCTTTAAGAATGAATGAAGATTTAACAGAAGCTATAGCGTTAGGTCATGATTTGGGTCATACTCCATTTGGACATTGTGGAGAACGTGTTTTAAATGAAGTAAGTGAATTTGGATTCAAACATTTTGAACAAAGTATACGTGTGGTAGAGTTATTGGAAAAAGATGGGGATGGATTGAATCTAACTAAGGAAGTTAGAGACGGCATTTTAAATCATAGAACCAATGGGACTCCACATACCATGGAAGGTCAGATTATTAGGTTATCTGATAAAATTGCATATATTAATCATGATATAGATGATGCAATACGTGGTCAAATCTTAACAGAGGATGATTTACCAAAAGAATATACAGATATACTTGGAAAGACGACCAAAGCACGTTTAAATACATTGATTCATGATATTATTAATGAAAGTTTGGATCAAGATCGGATATCAATGTCAGAATCTGTAGGTTATGCTATGAAGGAACTAAGAAAATTTATGTTTACGAATGTATATACAAATCCTGCAGCAAAAAGCGAAGAGATTAAAGCTACCAAGATGCTAACTGAGATGTATTATCATTTTTTGGAAAATATAGATGATATTCCTGAGGAGTTTAGAATAAAAGCAATGTCAAGGGGAGAGGAAAAAGAAAGAGTTGTATGTGATTATATAGCAGGAATGAGTGATCAATATGCAATTCATATTTTTTCAAATATATTCATACCAAAGGGTTGGAATCGATAGAAAGAAGGCGCTAAGTGTTTGTTTCAGAGGATGTAGTAGAAGAAATTAGATCGAGAAATGATATAGTTGATGTAATTTCTTCATATGTGAAATTACAAAAAAAAGGTAGCTCTCATTTTGGGTTATGTCCTTTTCATAATGAAAAATCACCATCTTTCTCAGTATCTCAGGGAAAGCAGATGTTTTATTGCTTTGGTTGTGGGGAAGGAGGAAATGTATTTTCTTTTTTAATGAAATATGAGAGTCTTACATTTCCAGAAGCTTTGAAAGTATTAGCAGACCGAGCTGGAGTTGAGATTCCTGAATTGGAGATGACATCAGAAGAAAAGCAAAATATAGACAAAAAAAATACCATATATAATATTAATAAAGAAGCAGCTAAATATTTTCATTATTTATTAACCACACCTGTAGGAGAAGCGGCTGGTAAATATTTTGAACAAAGACAATTAAGTAAAGAAACAGTTGTTAGTTTTGGTCTAGGTGTTTCTAGTATGAAATCAAATGGATTATATCAGTATTTTAAGAAAAAGGGTTATACGGATGATATTTTAAAAGAGACAGGATTGTTTATATATGATGAAAAAGGTGCCTATGATCGTTTTCGAAATCGTGTTATGTTTCCAATTCTTAATATCGGGAATAAAGTGATTGGATTTGGTGGACGTGTAATGGGAGATGGACAACCCAAATATTTAAATTCACCTGAAACAACGGTATTTGATAAAGGCCGTAATTTATATGGATTAAATACAGCTAAGAATGCAAGATGCAATAATTTAATTATATGTGAAGGATATATGGATGTTATCGCAATGCATCAAGCTGGTTTTTCTCAGGCAGTTGCATCTTTGGGAACCGCATTAACCATTGGACAGGCAATGTTAATGAAAAGGTATGTAAAAGACATTTTAGTATGTTATGATAGCGATGGCCCAGGAAAGAAAGCATCTTTAAGGGCAATTACTATTTTTAGAGAGGCAGGGCTTCGATCCAAAGTTATTAATATGGAACCTTATAAAGATGCGGATGAATTTATTAAAGCAGAGGGAATAGAAGCGTTTCAAAAGCGAATAGATCAAGCAGAAAACAGTTTTTTGTATGAGATTAGAATGATGGAATCAAATTTTGATATCAATGATCCAGATGGGAAAACAGGATTCTTAAATGAAATTGCAATAAAATTAGTAGAATTTGAAGAAGAGATAGAAAGAAATAATTATCTGGAAGCAATTGCTACAAGATACAGAGTTTCCCAAGAAAGTCTTAAAAAATTAGTTGGAAAATATGCTATAACAGGAAATATAAAAAAACAAGATAAAAAAGTTGCTTATAAAACCAAAGAAAAAGATGATAGCATTCGGAAATCTCAAAGAATGTTGCTTACCTGGATAAGTGATGATCCAAGTATATATATGAAAATCAAGAATTATATCCAATTACAAGACTTTACAGAACCTGTGTATAAAAAAGTTGCAGAAATTATGTTTGAACAATTGGAAAAGGGAGACTTTAATCCAGCAACAATTCTTAATAGATTTACAGAAGATGATAATCATAGTGAAATTGCCAGTGTTTTGAATACAAATTTTATTGAAGAAGATGCCGATGTGAAAGAAAAAGAGCGGGCGATTAATGATACGGTTAAAAATATAAAAAAAAATAGCTTGAATCAAAGAAGCCGAAATGCAACAGACTTAAATGAACTACAAGAAATTATCAAGTTACAAGCAGAAATTAATAAAATAGATATTATATTAGGTTGAATGGAAGGATGGAAATGTTAATGGAAGAGAACATTGAAAAGTTTGAGGAGAGATTAAAAGATTTACTTACCTTAGCTAAAAAAAAGAAAAATGTATTAGAGTATAAGGAGGTAGTATTCTTATTTGCAGATTTAGCACTGGATTCAGAAAAGATGGATAAAGTTTCTGAATATCTTGAAGCAAACGGAATTGATATCTTGAAAACAACTGAAGATGATGAGGAAGATGTTGAAATTGAAGCTGAGGATGAAGAAGAAGAGATTGATGTAGAGAAAATCGATTTATCCGTTCCTGATGGAATTAGTATTGAAGATCCTGTTAGAATGTATTTAAAAGAAATTGGAAAAGTTTCATTGTTATCAGCAGAAGAAGAGATTGAATTAGCGAAAAGAATGGAAATGGGCGATGTGGAAGCAAAAAAAAGGCTTGCTGAAGCAAATCTTCGTCTTGTAGTTAGTATTGCAAAAAGATATGTAGGAAGAGGAATGCTTTTCCTAGATTTAATTCAAGAGGGTAATCTTGGATTGATCAAGGCAGTAGAAAAATTTGATTATAGAAAAGGATATAAATTCTCCACATATGCAACTTGGTGGATTAGACAGGCAATTACAAGAGCAATTGCGGATCAAGCAAGAACAATTAGAATACCTGTGCATATGGTAGAAACAATTAATAAATTAATTCGTGTATCACGTCAGCTTTTACAAGAATTAGGAAGAGAACCAAGTCCACAAGAAATTGCAGATGAGATGGATATACCAGTGGAAAGAGTTCGTGAGATTTTGAAAATATCTCAAGAACCTGTATCTCTTGAAACTCCAATTGGTGAGGAAGAAGATAGTCATTTGGGTGACTTTATTCAAGATGATAATGTTCCAGTTCCTGCAGAAGCAGCGGCATTCACTTTATTAAAAGAACAATTAGAAGAGGTTCTTTCTACACTTACAGAGAGAGAACAAAAGGTTCTTAAACTTAGATTTGGTCTTGATGATGGTAGAGCCAGAACATTAGAAGAAGTTGGTAAAGAATTTAGCGTAACAAGAGAACGTATAAGACAGATTGAAGCAAAAGCACTTCGTAAATTAAGACACCCAAGCAGAAGTCGTAAATTAAAGGATTATTTGGATTAATGAAATTATCTAAAAGATTACAAGCTGTTGTAGCTATGATTTCCAAAGGAAATACTTTGGCAGATATTGGAACGGACCATGGATATATTCCAATTTATATGGCCCTAAATAATTTAACATCCCATGCAATTGCTATGGATGTTAATCAGGGACCTTTGGAAAGAGCAATAAATAATATTGAAAAATATAAAGTGGAATCTATTGTTAGTACCAGATTATCAAATGGATTAGAAAAATTGCGTGTTCATGAAGTAGATACAATTTTAATTGCTGGAATGGGTGGCTTATTAACTATTCGAATTTTATCAGAATATTTAAAAATTGCACATTCGGCAAAAGAACTTGTATTATCGCCTCATTCGGATGTGGAAATGGTTAGAAAATATCTTGTGGAGAATAAATTTTTAATAAAAGACGAAGCCATTGTTTTTGATGAAGGCAAATATTATTTTATTATAAAAGCAGTTCAGGGTTCAATGGCAATGCCAGAAGAAATAGATTTGCTTTTTTCGAAAAAATTATTGGAGCGACAGGATTCGACTTTAAAAAAATATTTATTAAAAGAGTTGGATAAAAAGCAAAATATTTTCAATAAATTGACGGAATATGGTCAAGAAAATACACAGAGAATCATGGAAATTCAAAGGGAAATGTCAAGGATTAAGGAGGCATTAGCAAGATATGAAAACTTATAAGTTAATTCAGATACTTGAAAATTTTTGTCCCAAAACATATGCATGTGATTGGGATAATGTTGGCTTGATTGTTGGAAATGATGGAAAAGAAGTATATAAAGTTGTTGTAACAGTGGATGTAGATGATGCAGCGATTATGAGAGCTGTTATGGAAAAAGCAGATATGATTATTGCCCATCACCCATTGATTTTTCATGGGCAGAAAGTAATAACCAATGAAAATGCAATTGGTAGAAGAATATTAACAATGATTGAAAATGGGATATCCTGTTATTGTATGCATACGAATTTTGATTCAGTGGGTGGTATGGCAACAGAAGCTGCAAGAAGAATTGGAATTAGTGATTTGCAGATTCTTGATATGGTAACAGAAAAAGAAGGTATTGGAAGATTCGGAATATTACCTATAGATATGACTATGAAAGAGCTCTGTGAAAAAGTTAAAAAAGAATTTAATTTATCTCAGATTTCATATTATGGGGATAAAGAACTATTGGTATCAAAAGTGGCAATTGTTCCAGGGTCAGGAAAAGATATGGTGGATAAAGCTTTGAGTCTTGATGCAGATGTATTTATTTCTGGAGATATTTCATATCACATTGCAATTGATGCGGTATCTGAGGGAATGCAAATTATTGATGCTGGACATTATGGCTTGGAACATATTTTTATGGATATTATGGAAAAATTTTTAGTTGATTCTTTAATAGATGTTCAGGTTGTTAGAATGAAATTCAATAATCCTCAAAAATATATTTAAGGGGATTATTTTTCTTAAGGATAATATGAGGTGATGACATGAAAAAAATGTTATTAATAGAAAACATTGCCAAAGAAAAGCAATCAGAGTATAGTAATACTATTGTTTTGGCAAAAAAGAATGGAAAGTTAATGGAATTATCCAAACATGTGGAGAATGACGAGGGATTAGAATATATTACAACGGCAGAACCTGCAGGGGATATGACTTATAAAAGAAGTGCAACACTTATATTGTTAAAAGCAATCTATGATCTAGTACCTAGAGAGAAAATTGAAAAAGTGAAAGTTGAATTTTCTTTGAGCAAAGGATATTTTTGCTCTATTCAAGGGGATGTTGTAATGAGTATTCCTTTGTTAAATAGTATTAAGATACGAATGAGAGAAATTATAGATGCTAATATTGAAATTACAAAAAAAAGTCTAGGAACTATGGAAGCAGTAGAACGATTTAAAAAACATGGAATGTACGACAAAGAAAAGTTATTTCGATATAGACGAAGTTCAAAAGTGAATTTATATTCTCTTGACGGATTCGAAGATTACTATTATGGTTATATGGTTCCTTCTACAGGATATATACAACATTATGAGTTATATCCTTACGATAATGGATTTGTAATTCAATTTCCTACAATGGATCATCCTAATGTGGTTCCAGAATTCTTACCACAGCATAATTTATTTAAGGTTATGAAAGAATCTCAACAATGGGGCGTTATGCTAGGTGTTGAAACAGTGGGAGATTTGAATGATTGGATTTCTTGTGGTAAAATGAATGAATTGATTTTAATTCAGGAAGCTTTACAAGAAATGAAATTAGCGGAAATTGCAAATAAAATATCCAAAGATTCTTTGAAAAAGTTTATTATGATTGCAGGACCATCTTCTTCAGGTAAAACTACGACATCTCATAGATTGGCAATACAGCTTAGAGTACATGGAATGACGCCACATCAGTTATCCTTGGATAATTATTTTGTGAATAGAGAATTAACACCTGTGGATGAAAATGGAAATTATAATTT
This sequence comes from Butyrivibrio sp., assembly GCA_041583675.1. Classification (GTDB taxonomy): domain Bacteria; phylum Bacillota; class Clostridia; order Lachnospirales; family Lachnospiraceae; genus Eshraghiella. Next base: position 7,137 of record JBFHFI010000060.1, read on the forward strand.
TGAATGTCTTGGAGCAATAGATGTAGAGCAATTTAATCAAGATATGATAGGTCTTTTAAATGGAGAAAGAGTGGAGATTCCTTCTTTTAATTTTAAATCTGGAAAAAGAGAATATAATGGACATTATATGCAATTAGGACCGCATGATGTTATGGTTATTGAAGGCATTCACGGATTAAATATTGAAATGTCCCATGCACTACCAGAAGAAAGTAAATTTAAAATTTATTTGAGTGCTTTAACGCAATTAAATATAGATGAACATAATCGAATTCCTACAACGGATGCAAGATTATTAAGAAGAATGGTAAGAGATGCTAGAACCAGAGGAGCATCAGCCAAGACTACAATTGGAATGTGGTCATCAGTTAGAAAGGGAGAGGAAGAGAATATATTTCCTTTTCAAGAACAAGCAGATGTTATTTTTAATTCAGCATTAATTTATGAGTTATCTGTATTAAAACAATATGCAGAACCATTGCTTTTTAGTATAACACCTGATGAAACAGAATATTTAGAAGCAAAGAGATTGTTAAAGTTTCTAGATTATTTCTTGGGAGTTGGAACAGAAAATATACCAATTAATTCAATTGCGAGAGAATTTGTTGGTGGAAGTTGTTTTAACGTATAAACTTAATAATAATTCAGTAGACTAAATGATCGCGGCCGTAGTAATACGGGTGAGGAAAGTCCGGGCTTCAAAGGGCAGGATGCCGGATAACGTCCGGTGGAGGTGACTCCAAGGCTAGTGCAACAGAAATATACCGCCATTTAATATGGTAAGGGTGGAAAGGTAGCTTAAGAGACTACCGCCTTTATGGTAACATAGAGGGCAGATGTAAACCCCATTCGAAGCAAGACCAAATAGAAGCGTTGACGTAGCCCGCCAGCTTCAGGTAGGTCGCTTGAGCCTGTTGGTAACAGCAGGTCTAGATAGATGATCATTCATGACATAACCCGGCTTATCGGTTTACTGAATATTTATAAAAAAAATCCCGGATGCAAGGCATCTGGGATTTTTTTAGTATTTTTCTTCACAATAACGACATCTGTAAATATGTCGTTCTGAGTCTGTTAATATAAAAACTTGATCTAATTCTTGTTCTATTTGAGTAATACATCTAGGATTTTTACAAGTAATAACATTGGTTAATTTTTTAGGAAGACTTAAGTCTTTTTTCTCTGAGATTTCACCATTTTTAATTACATTAACAGTAATTTCACTATCAAAAAAACCTAAAATATCAAGATCAATAAGGTCTAGAGAACCATCCACTTTGATAATATCTTTTTTTCCCATTTTGTTACTTTTTGCATTTTTAATAATAGCAACGCCACTATCAAGATCTCCTAAACCTAGATATCTATAGATATCCATGCTTTTTCCAGCTTTAATATGGTCAATTACAACACCGTTTTCAATTCTTCCTACATTTAACATGGTATTTCCACCTCCAATAGAGTTAAAATCAATGCCATTCTAACATATACTCCATACTGGGCCTGCATAAAATAAGCAGCTCTTGGGTCTTTATCAACCTCTACTGAAATTTCATTAACACGAGGTAGAGGATGAAGAACAAGCATATCATGTTTGGCAAGTTCCATTTTTTCATAGTCTAAGATATAAAAACCTTTCATTCTCATGTATTCTTGTTCACTAAAAAATCTTTCACGTTGAATTCTTGTCATATATAAAATATCAAGTTCAGGCATTGCATCTTCAAGTTTTTCTAGCTCTACATAGTCTATATGATTAGCATCGAGAACATCTTCACGAATATAATCAGGGACCTTTAATTCAGGGGGAGAGATTAAAACGAATTTAATATTAGAATATCGAACAAGAGATTCAATTAAGGAATGTACCGTTCTTCCAAACTTAAGATCACCACATAAACCTATGGTTAGATTATCGAATCGGCCTTTTAGAGATTTAATTGTAAGAAGATCAGTTAAAGTTTGAGTGGGATGTTGATGTCCACCATCACCGGCATTAATAACTGGGATAGTAGAGTGAATAGAAGCAACAAGAGGGGCACCTTCTTTGGGATGTCTCATAGCACAGATATCTGCATAACATGAGATAACACGTATGGTATCAGAAACGCTTTCGCCTTTGGAAGCAGAACTAGAATCTGAGGATGAAAATCCAAGAACGGATCCACCGAGATTTAGCATTGCAGCTTCAAAGCTAAGTCGTGTTCTTGTGCTAGGTTCATAAAAAAGTGTTGCTAGTTTTTTACCTTTGCACATATCAGAGTATTTTGGTAAATTTGATGAAATATCCTGTGCAAGATCAAACAAGCGGTCTAATTCTTCTACAGAAAAGTCCAAGGGACTAAGTAAATGTTGCATTCATTACCTCCAATATTGACTTGAGTCAAAGCTCAAGCATTTTTGCCATTTTACACCATTCAATTATAAAATACAAGTGGGGGGCGAGAGATAAATATCGTATAAGTTATAAAATTGACGAACTTCATACATAAGGATATAATATATTAAGAAATATTTAGCATGAACTTACATAAAAATAAGGATGTTAAGATGAATAGGGAGATTATTATGAAAAAAATGAAAAAGATTATGACGATATTACTTGCTATGGTAATGGTAGTAACTACATTAGTAGGGTGTGGGGATAAGACAGATGTTAGTTCTATGTTTGATGTTATCAATCAAATGACAACCGTAGAAAAAGGAACTTTTGTATCTACAATTAATGTAAATATGGAAGGAACAAGTTCAGAAATTGTGGTATCAGGAAAAATGGATGAGGATACACAAGCATTTAGTATTGAATTATTAATTAGTGGTATGAGCTTTGATTTGGAAGATATTGTTATTATTGATGAAAATATGATTTATATTAATGTTGCTGAAATAATTGATACAATTAGTCCGTTGTTAGGATTATATGGTGTTGATATGGAAGAATATGGAATAACTACAAATTGGATCTCTTATGAATTTGATTCAGAGCTATTACAAGATGAAGAAATGATGAATACAATGCTTGAAGCTGTAGAAACAGCATATGGAGATATGGTTACTGAAGAGGATGGCATGTATACATTAAATATAGAGAGCAGAGATGATGTGAATTCCATGCTTGAAGCTACAGAAACAATGTTACAAGATCACCAAGAAGATTGGATTGCATTATTATTAGAAAAATATAATGCAGTGGATTCAGAAGAAATGTTTAATAACTTTATAGATGAATTTATTGTAGAAGTAGGTACATATGGAAGTGAAGTTGGAATGGAATTTTCAGAAGATGAACTTTCTATGTTAAAAGATCAATTAACGGGAAGTTATACAGAAACAGAATCTACAATGGATGAAACAACATTAACAGAAGAATATAATGAAATGATAGTAGCCCTTGATAATATGAAATCAGAATTATCAGATGAGGAATTTCAAGATGGTGAAGGTATTGTGATTTCTGCGAAAGCAGAAGATGATGCGTATATTATGAATATGACAATGGACTTTATGATTCCTGAAGATATGGAAATGGAATATGGATATTCAGGAGAACAGAGTATGACTGTAGAAACTATTGTAACAGAAGATTCTTCCGTCTCAATAGATGTTCCATCAGAGGATGAATGTACCTCATTACCAAGAGTTGCTGCAATTGCCTATGTAACTTATTATAGTTCTATGATGGGCATGGATTATTAAATTGAAAGTAAAAGATTAGATAACTCTAAAGCTCTAGAGTCCCAAGTATGGGATTCTAGGGCTTTTTTATGCCCATTTTGAGTGAGTGTGGTTAAATGGTTTTTATTAGATAATAGTGTTTGAATGATTTCTGGTATCTTTTTAATATTACAATTGTTATAAACTGAATAATCAATATTGTCTTGAAATTGAGTCATTAACCACTGGGAACTATCTGTTAGAGATAATGTATTACAAAGCATAGAACTAAGAACACGGTCATGACTACCATTACGAAACCAAGGCATAACATCAAGGGAAATATAGCTATTAGATATTTCTTGAAGACAATATTCAGTAGGCATTAAGGTTGAAGATTCTGGAATGATATTATATTTTAAAGGAAGATATTGAAAACCCTTACCAACAATATGAATAGGAATTTGAGCATGGTCAATGGCTTGTATAATGGAACCCCTGAGTTGAAAGCGCACATACAAGTCTATAAAAATCATTTTGCTCATAATTTCTGGAATTTCAGAGCGCTCAATATTAGGAATGTTTTCTAGGATATGTTTTAGGCAGACATCTTCCATTGGAATACTTGGGTCATATAATAAATCATCAATAATATTATGATAAAAAGCAGAATAATCAGGGCCATTTCGATCAATATATTTTTCGAAGTGGGAAGGTGGAGTATAATTTCCAGTGAAAATTAAATCATATTTTTTGGTATATACATTGTGTTTGGAGGTGTTGATTTTGGGACAGGACCCAGCCATTGGGAAAAAATATACATTTTTTATTTGAGGATAATATTTACGAATATAGTTTACATGATTAATATCTACACAGCAGATAATTAAAGAATCTGAATGATTCATAAAAGTATCAGAATGCACAAGTTGATTATGGTAATACATGGGATGGTCAACAAGAATATTAATAATAGTACAGTTATAAAAGGCCCAAATAGAAACAGAATCTTTTATATAATCTTTTTCACCAGAAAGACCAATACAATTAAAACTAATAAGGGCTGTTTGAGATGGAATTATTTTATTAGAAAGTCCACTGGTGGAGTCATAAATAGTATGTGTGTCTATATCGGAAAAAAAAGAGCTTAAACTATGTTGTAGATTTGTTGAAAAATAATTTAATGTTTCAATTGTGCCTTTTAAAAAAAGTAATTTTTTAATATTCATAGATACCTCGTTTCTTAAAAAATAGTATACACCTATTTGTAATATTCTTGAAGATTATAAATGGAAAAATTATACAAGAGGAAGTTTGCATATACAAGTTTCCTATGATAAAATCATATTTAGTTTAGAAGAAAAAGAGGGTATATTATAATGAAGTCAACGAATAGAATACATTTATTAGATACAATAAGAGGTGTTCTAATTATAGGAATGGTTCTATACCATTTTACATTTGATCTTGTATTTTTATTTGATATACCATTTGATTTATTGTTTCATCCATTTACTAATTTTATTAGGGATTTTGGAGCTGGAACTTTTATATTCATTTCTGGAATTGCTAGTAATTTATCAAGGTCTAATCTGAAGCGAGGCTTACAATGTTTTGGAGCCGCAATGCTATTATCACTGATTACATTTTTCTTTGTTCCTGATGAATTTATATTTTTTGGTATACTACAC
>JBFHFI010000061.1:0-12098 GCA_041583675.1 Butyrivibrio sp.
GAATCTGGAATTTGGTCATCTATTTTAGAATCATCAGAAATAACAAGTTATCCAGAAGATAAATTGGATGAAGCATATAATGATTATTATGAATATTATTCCAGTTATTATACTTATCTTGCATCTTCATATGGATATGATTATGATTCCCTTCTTGAGATGTATGGGATGACAGATGAAGACCTTCAAGATAATTGTATGGAACAAGCGAAATCTCAGTTGGATTATATTATGATTGCTTGTTTGATAGCTGATAAAGAAGAAATTGCATTAGAAGAAGATGAATATACATCATTAGCAGAGAGTGCAATGGCAGATTATAGTTATGAAGATTTGGAAGAATTTGAGTCCGATTATGGTCAAGATTATATTGTTGAAAGCTTTTTATTTCAAGAAGTAACAGATTGGCTGGCTGGACAGAATACACAGGTAGTATCAGATGTAACAGATGCTTCGGAGGACGAAACAACAATTACAGAATAATAACAATGCGAGGCATTACTTTTCTATGGAGAAGTAATGCCTTTTTTTATCAGAAAATCAGCACATAGGGGAATGGGGGATTACTATGGATAAAAAACAAGATGAATTAGAAATTTATAGGGCGGTAGCTGCAATGTCGGGGGATATTATGTTTCGATATACGATGGATACAGATACAATGGAACTATATTATGGTAGTGCTGAAATTTCAAAATATGGATCTACAATCAAAGATTATTTAAAATTAATAAAAAATACCAATATACTTGGAATCACAGATGAAAATTCAACTGAAAGATATATACAAGCATTAACAACGGGGAAACCTTCAAATATAGAATGTGAAATACAACTAAGTAATCATACGGGAAATCGTAAGTGGTATTATGTAATAGGAAAAACGGAATATGGTGAAGATAATAAACCTCAGTATATTATGGGAAAAATGAGAGATATTGATGAGCAAAAACATAATATGCAAGGGATTTCCAAGGACCTTCAAATTGACGGGATCAGTTGTATTTTAAGCAAGGAAATTTTAAGGAAAAAATTACAAGAAAAATGTACGGAATACAAGGGACAAGAAGGCGCAGGAGCTATTATATCTGTAGATAATATGAGGAGATTTTATAATTGTAAAGAAAAAGGTGTTCAAGAACAAATTGCAGTGAGTATAGTTCAATGTATGGAACGAATTTTTGATAGAAGCGTTGTAATTGGCCGATTAGATTATGATGAATTTGCCGTTGTGTTTTTTGGGGGAAATGTAAATAATCAATTTTTTCCACTTCTCAAGGAGCTATCGGAAGAAATATCGAAAATAAATTTTCCGGAATTAAAAGGAGTTCCAATTACTTTAAGTATTGGTGTATTTTGTGGAATTTATGAAGAAAAAAAAGAGGATGAGTTTTATAAAAAAGCTAGAAAAGCATTGAATGTAGCCAAGTATTATGGAAAAGGAAATGTGATTGTGTATTCAGATGATTTGGATGACCATTTTGCGATTCATAGTAGACATTTAAAGATAAGTAGAGAAATGTCTAATATAAAGTTTGATCATGCTTTAATAGAAAAAGCATTGGATACCATGTCTGGGTCTGGCAATATCGAAGAAGTGATTAAGGATATTTTTGTGGAAATAGGAGGACGTTTTGACCTTGATAGAATTGTTGTAAGAGAAATGAGTTCTTTGGAAAGAAAAATGGCAATTACATATAATTGGATCAATCCTAAATCACCATCTGTTGCTGGAAAGTTAGCACAGGAGAAATTAGTGGTGTATGATATTCTTGAAAAAACATATAGTAATAAGGATATTATTATTGTTGAAAATATTGATGAAGTTGATTTTGAACCTGAGGTAGTTAATAAAGTAAAAGCATTGGGAATGAAATCATTTGTTCATTGTATTTATTCAGGGGATGAAAAAGCTTGTGGATGTATTGGCTTTGAATCATATACATCCAAGAGAAAATGGAAAAAGTCAGAGATAAAGACTTTTCAGTTAATTACAAAATTAATTTCATCTTTTTTATTAAATATGAGATCATATGAAGAAATGTTATTAATTAATAAAAGTTATGAAACACATGATGCATTAACAGGATTTTATAAATCCAAGGTGTTCCTTGATAGAGCTATTAAATATGTAGAAGCAAATCCCAATCAAAAATTAGCCATAATTTATACTGAGATGAGTGAATTTAGTAAAATAAATGATGTGTATGGTTATGATGTGGGTGACGAAATATTGAAAGCATATAGTAAAATCTTAAGAGAAAAAGAAAAAAGGTTTATACTTGGGAGTAGAATTAAAGCAGATTGTTTTATAGCATTAATTTTGGAATACGATACAAGAGGAAATAAGGCAACTGCTGTTTTTGTGGATAGATTAAATAAGGAACTTACAGATTTTTGCAACGTGAACTATAAGGGTCTACATATTGATTTAAAAGGGGCGATTTTACCAGTTGTAGATGCAGATATAAAAAAATATATTGAACGAGTAATAGATATTGTAAGAAATTAAATTAGGATTGACAGGAATATTCTACTTTGCTATGATGTGAAGACAAAAGGGAGTAGCTTGTATCAAGGTATTGATATGTGCGATGTCGTCAATACGATTTTCTGTTAGGGGAATCCGTGTCGTAACTAAGTAGCAAGACTTTTGTTGTAGGGTGATAACGTACAACAGAAGTTTTGCTACTTTTTGTTGTAAGACGAAAAAAAGGAGATATTGATGAGTGAATTATATCTAGAAGACAAAAAAGAGTTGCTTAAAAAATTAGGAAATGGAAGTGCTGGTTTGACTCTAAAACAAGCAGAAGATGAACAAGAAGAAAATGGATTTAATGAATTAACAGGGAACAAGAAAAAACCAATATTTCGTGTATTTTTAGAACAATTTGCGGATTTCTTGGTGGTGATTTTAATTGCCGCTTCTGTGATATCTGCTTTTTTAAGGGATATGGAAAGCGCTCTGGTTATTATGATTGTAATTACAGTTAACGCAATCTTAGGAACTGTTCAACATCAAAAAGCAGAGAAATCATTAAATAGTTTGAAACAATTATCGGCACCCCATGCAAAAGTTCTTAGAAATGGAGAAATTATTATTGTACCATCTAGAGAAGTTGTTGTTGGTGATATTGTTAACTTAGAAGCCGGTGATTATATATGTGCGGATGGAAGATTGCTAGAAAATGCAAGTCTTAAAGTAAATGAAAGCGCATTAACAGGAGAAAGTCTTCCTGTAGATAAAAAGGTAATAGAAATAACGAGACCGGTGCCTTTGGGAGATCGCTTGAATATGGTTTATTCTGGAAGTTTTGTGACTTATGGAAGAGCAGAGTTTATTGTTACAGAAATTGGAATGAATACAGAAGTGGGGAAAATAGCAACCTTGCTAAAAAATACGGCAGAACGTAAATCGCCACTTCAGGTAAATTTGGATCAGTTTGGTAAGAAACTTTCTATGGTTATATTATTTATTTGTGCAATATTGTTTGCTTTGAGTGTATGGAAAGGAGAACCTGTTATAGATGCCTTTATGTTTGCGGTAGCATTGGCGGTGGCTGCAATTCCAGAGGCTTTAAGTTCTATTGTAACAATTGTACTAGCATTTGGAACTCAAAAAATGGCAAAGGAACATGCAATTATCAGACGATTACAGGCCGTAGAAGGCTTGGGGAGTGTATCTATTATATGTTCTGATAAAACAGGGACCTTAACTCAGAATAAGATGACAGTAATGAATATATATGTCAATGATGGCAATATAGAAACGGAAAATATACATTTGAAACAACAGTTGGAAAGAAAATTATTGACATACAGTGTATTGTGTAATGATGCTACTCATGTAGATGGGGTGGAGATAGGAGATCCTACAGAAATTGCATTGGTGGATTTGGTAGAAACAATAAAAAATCAAAGAGATGTAAACTTGGAGGGTACAACAGAAATTAGAAATCAATATCCTCGTATTTTTGAAATTCCATTTGATTCTGATAGAAAATTAATGACCACAGCTCATAAAGAGCAAGGAAAAGTAATTGCAGTTACAAAAGGAGCTGTGGATGTTATTCTTGGAAAAACTATAAAAATTGAAACTGAGGATGGGGTTAGATTCATTACAGAAAAAGAAAAACAAGATATATTAAAAATGAATTTATTATATTCTTCGGAGGGCTTACGTGTTCTAGCTTTTGCATATCAAGAGATTTCAGAAAAGGAAGAAAAAAATATTCAAGAAAAGGATATGATATTTTTAGGATTGATTTCTATGATGGACCCTCCAAGAGAGGAATCAAAAGCAGCTGTGGAGGAATGCCTATTAGCTAGAATTAGACCGATTATGATAACAGGAGATCATAAAATAACTGCAGCAGCGATTGCAAAGAAAATAGGGATATTAACAGATGAATATAGGGCAGTAGAAGGCGCAGAAATAGATGAACTTACAGATGAGGAATTAATGTACTTTGTAGAAGATGTCGCGGTGTATGCGAGAGTATCTCCAGAACATAAGATTAGAATTGTGAAAGCATGGCAGGATAAAGGGAATATTGTTGCCATGACGGGTGATGGCGTAAATGATGCACCAGCATTGAAGCAGTCAGATGTAGGGGTTGCTATGGGAATTACAGGAACAGAAGTGGCCAAAGATGCAGCGAGTATGGTGCTTACAGATGATAATTTTGCTACAATAATTAAAGCGGTTGAAAATGGAAGAAATGTATATAGGAATATAAAAAAATCCATTCAATTTTTATTATCAGGAAATATGGCAGGGATTTTGGCGGTAGTATATGCCTCCATTGCAGGTTTGGCAGTTCCTTTTGCTCCAGTTCATTTATTGTTTATTAATTTGATGACAGATAGTTTGCCAGCAATTGCATTGGGTCTCGATCCTCATGCTTCAGACGTTATGGAAGAAAAACCAAGAGCTAAAAATGAATCAATTTTAACAAAAGATTTTCTTTTAACAATTGCTAGTCAAGGGGTTGTGATCGCAATTATGACAATGAGTGCCTATTATATTGGATTAAATAATGGAGGAGAGGCAACGGCAAGCACAATGGCTTTTGCAACCCTGTGTTTATCTAGGCTTGTACATGGATTTAATAGTAAATCCGATAAGGCAATTTTATTCTCTAAAAAAATTGTGAATAATAAATATTTATTTGGGGCATTTGGAATTGGATTCCTTTTATTAAACGGGGTACTTTTAATACCAAGTTTAAATAATATATTTAAAGTAGTTCCATTAACAAGTGAGTTATTATTCATAATATATGGATTGTCTTTGGCAAATTTATTTGTAATTCAGGGAATAAAATGGGTAAAAACAAAGATAAACAAAATTAAATAAAACAAATGTATTTTCTCTCATAAATAGGATGTTAATTACATACTATCTATGGGAGTTTTTCATGTGAAAGAATCAGTGAATAGATTTTATAGAAATTATATAAGAACTTTTCCATATACAAGAAACTCATCTGTCTCGTGAATGGGGATGGGAGAATAGGCTGGATTAAAGGAATATAATTGGATGTTCTTATCAGAAATATAGAATTGTTTGATATAAGCATTTCCATTGAGTAAAAAGATTCCAACTTCTCCATGATTTATAGTAGATTGCTTGTGAACCCAGACAATTTGATGGTGGACATAAGAGGGGGTCATACTGTCACCGGTGATTCGAATACCAAAATCAGCCTGAACAGGAACCTGGGAATCTACTGATATTTCTTCGAAATCATCACTGTCTAAAAACATGCCTGTACCTGCAGACACAGGTTGTGTATAAACAGGAAGTTTTCGGAAATCTAGGATGGATGCATTGTTTTTATTTTTGAATTGGCCACTTAAGTTTAGAAGTTGAATGTATTCTTTTACTTTGTTTTGACCTTCAATATTGAGCTTTGAAAAATCAGAAATTTCAGTTGTAAAGACAGAAATGACATCATGTAAACCTAATACGGTACACAGTGATATAAATTGAAGTGCATTGGGACGATTTACATTTTTTTCCCATTTGTAGATATGTTGATTGGAAACATAGGTGCCTTTTTTACATAATAATTGAGCAAGTTCTTGCTGTGAAAGACCAGCATTTATACGTAATTGATAGATGATTTCACCGAAATTTTCTTTAAGCATATAAACCTCCTTATAGTACATACAAATATGATATATCCTATCTAATGACAAGTCAATAAAAATATATCCTGAAAAGTGAATTTACATATTGACATATCCTAAAAAGTGATTTACTATTGTTTTATTCACTGAAATGAATGAAATAAAAGAGGAGATTATATGAGTAAGGTATATGTGGATGTTTTAGCAGAGTTTACCCAGGAAGGGATGATTTATCCAAGAGAGATTATATGGAAAGATGGAAGACATTTTGAAATTGATAAAATTATAGATGTTAGACAAGCTGCAAGTCTGAAAGCTGGAGGACTTGGAATGAGATATTTATGTACAATTCAAGGAAAAGAACGTTTTATTTTTCATGAAAAGCAGAATAGATGGTTTGTGGAAGGATGAAAATGATAGATTGCAAATTATAGGAAGTGTGTTATAATATTCGCGTGTTGTATCTGGAAAGCATTGCTTTCCTCATTATGTTCGGATGTACGGAGATAATGACCATTAGGAGAATGATAACGGAAAGGGATTAAATTATGAATATTAAAAACAGAACAGCGAACATGGTTATTATAGCGGTATTGACAGCAATACTAATTATAATGGCCGCGACACCATTGGGATACTTGAATATTGGATTATTGTCCATCACTTTTATGATGATACCGGTTGCAATCGGAGCAATTGTATTAGGTCCTAAGCAAGCAACTTTTTTGGGATTGGTGTTTGGCTTAACAAGCCTTGGACAAGCAACAGGAGTTCTTGGAAGCAGTGGATTTGGAATATGGCTCTTTTCAATTAATCCATTATTTACTATTTTATTATGTATTATACCTAGAACGGTGGATGGATTCTTGATAGGCCTAATTGCAAAAGTTTGCGACAAAAAATGTAAACATAGATATTTTTCATATGCAATTACAGGATTTTTTGCGGCATTTATTAACACGGTAATATTTATGCTTATGCTTGTGATATTATTTGCAAATGAATTACAAGAAAAAGGTTTTTGGGAACAGGGTAAGAGTGCATTTGGATTTATGGTTGTATTTGCAGGGGTAAATGCGGTGGTAGAAGCTATTGTTGCCACGATTATAACTGCGACCATAGGAATTTCATTATATAAAGCCAAACTTATAAAAAAAGAAAATGCTTAACAGGAGGAATATTTGTAATGGTATTAGCAATTGATATGGGTAATACAAACATTGTGATAGGATGTATTGCACAGGAGAAGATCTTATTTGTAGAACGTTTGTGCACGGATTTATCCAAGACAGAGTTAGAATATGCCATTGGATTTAAAACAGTACTTGAATTATATGGAATTGAAAGCAAAGATATTGAAGGTGCAATTATTTCTTCTGTAGTTCCTCCTTTGACTCATATTGTTGAAGCAGCCGTAGCTAAAATTATTGGGAAAAAAGCAATGGTTGTTGGCCCGGGGATTAAGACAGGCCTTAATATACTAATGGATGATCCTAAGGGGGTTGGAGCAGATTTAATAGTCGATGCAGTAGCAGGAATTAGTAAATATGGGGCACCCTTGATTATTGTTGATATGGGAACTGCAACAACGATTTCTGTTATAGATCAAAATAAAAATTATATAGGTGGAATGATTATTCCAGGGCTTAAAGTGTCATTGGAATCGTTGGTAAATAGAACCTCACAACTAACTAGAATTAGCATGGATCCTCCGAAAAAAGTAATTGGAAAAAATACAGTTGACAGTATGAAAAGTGGGATTATTTTGGGAAATGCATCAATGTTAGATGGAATGTTAGATAGAATCATGGATGAATTAGGATATCAAGCAAAAGTTATTGCTACAGGTGGGCTAGCAGGTGTATTAATACCACTATGTAAGCACGATGTAATAATTGATGATGAACTTTTGCTAAAAGGATTAAGTATAATTTATAATAAAAATATAGGTCTAAAAGCTTAAAATACCACAGAAAAAGGCAAATTACCTTGACAAATAGGTTTAAAAACATTATAAATAGTTTGTGGGTAATACGGTCGGATTATTAGAGAACATATGAGGTCTGTTTTACGCGAATATTAATGTTATTAGGAGGAAAAATAGATGAACAAAACAGAATTAGTAGCGGCTATTGCAGAGAAAACAGAACTTTCAAAAAAAGATTCAGAAAAAGCATTAAAAGCTTTTACGGATGTAGTTGCAGAAGAACTAAAAAAAGGTGGATCAATAGACTTAGTTGGATTTGGTAAATTTTCAGTTCTTGATAGACCTGAAAGAGATGGAAGAAATCCATCAACAGGAGCTCCTATGAAAATTGCAGCTTCAAAATCACCTAAATTCAAACCAGGTAAACCATTGAAAGAAAGCCTTAACTAATTTATATTAATTGAGACAATAACAAGGGCATTACGCCAATGGATATTTTACAGATATGTAAAATAGACATAATTATAGTAAATTAGCATCTCAGGACATTTATGTCTTGAGATGTTTTACTTTAATCAAAAATGGTGATATCTTTAAAATATAGATTTGAGAAGAGGAGGAAATTATTGTTATGAGATTGGATAAATATTTAAAAGTATCAAGACTGATTAAGAGAAGAAGTGTAGCTAATGACGCTTGCGATGCAGGGCGAGTAATGGTAAATGGAAAAGTTTCAAAGGCTTCACTGGATGTTAAAATGGGAGATACTATTGAAATTCAATTTGGAACAAAAAGTGTAAAAGTGAAAATCACAAATATTGTAGAGACAACAAAAAAAGAAGAAGCAAAGGATATGTTTGAATATCTATAGAAATATTGTGGAATTTATAAATTCCACTTGAATATTATATGAAATATAGTTAAAATATATAGTAAGCTAAGATTAAATTTATGATTTGGAGGTGCGTTTATTGAAAAAAAGAGAAGAGATATATGGAGAGAAACCTTCTAATAAATTAGTGAGTATTGTAATTGTAACAATAGTTATTATATTGTGTATTTTTTTTAGTATTCAAACCAAAGAGATTAAAGCGCAAAACTCAGAATCAGAAATCCAGATACAGGAGCTTCAGGCAGAGATAGAATCAGAAGAGGCTAGAACAGAAGAATTAAACGAATATTCAAAATATGTCAATACAAAGCAGTTTGTAGAAGATATAGCTAGATCGAAATTAGGATTAATATATTCTAATGAAATTATATTTAAAGCTGATGAGCAGTAAAAGGACGCAAAAGAAAAAGGCGTCCTTTTATTATTGAAAAGGATAAAGTGGGAATATGGAGATAAGGAGTGAGGGATGGCATGTATGAAAAAATACGTAATTATGTGAATGAATATAAGATGCTTGAAGGTTGTACACAGATTGTATTAGGATTGTCAGGGGGAGCAGATTCTATTTGTTTGTTGCATGTTCTTTCTCAATTATCCAAAGAATTAGAGATTCCGCTTAAAGCAGTGCATATTCATCATGGATTAAGAGGAGCAGATGCAGATGCAGATCGAGATCTATGTAGATTACAATGTCAAAATATGAATGTAGAATTAAAGGAGTATTATTATGATGTAAAAGATTATTCTATAAAACAAGGAATATCGACAGAAGAAGCAGGTAGAATACTTAGATACAAAGCATTTGCAAAAGAACTTATAAAAGGCGGCAGAATTGCGGTTGCACATCATATGAATGATCAAGCAGAAACGGTGATATTTAATATGTGCCGTGGAAGTGGATTAAAAGGAATTCGTGGAATGTTACCCGTTCGAGGTAATATAATTAGGCCGTTACTGTGTTGTGATCGACAGGATATTCTTCAATATATACAAGAAGAGCATTTGGAATATTGTGTAGATGTATCAAATGAAAGTGATGAATATACTAGAAATAGAATAAGACATCATATTATTCCGGTATTGGAAAAAGGAGTAAATGAAAGAACTGTTAAAAATATAGGGAATTTAAGTGAAGGAATTGCAGATGTAGAAGCATATATAGAAAGACAAGCAAAAGAACTATATAGAAAATGCAGAAAAGTAGAACCAGAAGGAATTCTAATATGTGATATGGAAAAGCAAGATCCTTTTATTCAAAAACATATTATTATAAAAGCAATTAATGAAATGTCGGATGGGCTTAAAGATATTGGAAGGGTTCATATTGATAGAGTGTGTTCGTTGATTTCAGCGAACAGCGGAACAAGGATAACGATTCGAAAAGGACTTGTAGCGGAGAAGACTCAAGATGGAATATATTTTACTTTTGAAATTACAACGTGCAAAATGGATTCAATTTATGTAGAGATCCCTTCAAAGGTAGAAATAGGAAATGAAGGAGAATTTGTTGAATTTCAAGTAATAGAATGGGGAGAAGATAAAAAAATACCAAAAGAAGTCTATACGAAATGTTTTGATTATGATAAAATTAAAAGCACCTTGCAGTTAAGAAGACGGCAAACGGGGGACTATCTAATAATAGATGAGAGTGGTCATAAAAAGAAACTTAAGCAATATTTTATTGATGAGAAAATACCAAGAAGAAAAAGAGAAGAACTTATTCTTCTAGCAGAAAATAATCATGTCTTATGGGTACTGGGCGAACGAATTAGTGCATATTATAAAGTGACAGATACAACTCGAAAGGTATTAAAAGTAAATTACGGAGGAACGATCAATGGAAAGAATTGAAATGTTGCTTACCGAAGAACAGGTAGATACAAGAATAGCAGAAATTGGTAAAGCAATCAGTAAAGATTATGAAGGAAAATCAGTACATATGATTTGTGTATTAAAAGGAGGAGCTCCTTTTATGTGTGAATTAGCAAAACGTGTAACTGTTCCAGTTAGTTTGGATTTTATGTCCGTATCAAGTTATGGTGGAGGAACAGAATCAAGTGGGATTGTTAAAATCGTAAAAGATTTGGATGAACCTTTGGAAGGCAAGAATGTGATAATTATAGAAGATATCATTGATTCAGGAAGAACTTTGAGTCATTTGATGGAAATCTTTATGAATAGAAAACCAAAAAGTTTGAAACTGTGTACGCTTCTTGATAAACCAGAGAGAAGAGTTGTAGAAAATGTAAATGTTAATTATGTTGGTTTTCAAATACCAGATGAATTTGTAGTTGGTTATGGATTGGACTATGACCAAAAATATAGAAATTTACCATATATAGGTGTGGTAAAATTTGATTAGGGAGGATATTTAACTTGAATAAACGTGTAAATAAAAGTGGAGGATTTGTCTTTTATGTAATTATTGTGGCAATTGCTCTTGTTGTAATCTTGGCAGTAAATACAAGTTTGAATAATACAAACGAATATACATATCAAGATTTTACAGAGGATTTGGAAGATGGGAAAATAGATTCAGTTGAGATTAATCAAAACAAAGAAATTCCAACAGGAAGTATTACAGTAAAATTTTTAGATGAAAGTGAAATATCTCAAAATATTTATATATCAGATGTTAATGATGTGCAAGCAGATATAGATAGTTATAATGAGTCAACTGAAAATGAGAAAGTTACTTTTCAAATGAGTGACGTATCGAGGGACAGTGTATTTCTAACAACTATTTTGCCATTTTTATTGGTAGGAGTTGGAATTATTGTTATTTTCTTTATTATGAATAAGCAATCAGCAGGTGGTGGCGCAAATAGCAAAATGATGAATTTTGGAAAAAGCCGCGCAAAAAGAATGGATGAAAAAGTAAAAGATGTTAATTTTAAACATGTTGCTGGACTAGAAGAAGAAAAAGAAGAGCTGGCAGAGATTGTTGATTTCTTGAAAAATCCAAAAAAATACACGCAATTAGGAGCTAGAATTCCTAAAGGAGTTCTTTTAGTAGGACCTCCAGGAACAGGTAAAACACTTTTGGCAAAAGCAGTAGCAGGAGAAGCGGGAGTACCATTTTTTAGTATTTCTGGATCTGATTTTGTGGAAATGTTTGTAGGAGTTGGAGCATCTAGAGTAAGA